>JALUZQ010000001.1 GCA_027011725.1 Sulfurimonas sp.
TATAAAAATATTCTTATCAACAAGAAAAAAGACGGGGCACTTTTTTATGATGAGAAGATCATTTCACCGCTTAAAAACGAAAAAGGAGACATCCGTTACTTTGTTTCTACAAGCCGTGATATTAGTGACAGAATTACACTCGAAAATGAGCTCAAGCAACTTGCTACACAAGATGCACTCACAGGGATCTACAACCGTTACAAAATAAACGCAAAAATTGAGGAGGAGATAAAACGAGCTGATAGATATGAAGAATCCTTTGGGCTTGTCATGTTCGATATCGACCATTTTAAAAAGGTCAATGACACCTACGGACATGACGTTGGAGACTATGTACTCCAAGAGTTAAGCCGTGTCATACTAAGTAACATACGAGAGACCGATAGTTTTGGACGATGGGGAGGAGAGGAGTTTATGCTGCTTCTGCCTCACACTCCAAAAGAGGAGATCATAGAAATAGCTGAAAAACTCCGACAAAAAGTACAAGAACACCCTTTTGAGCATGTCAAACAAATCACTATCAGCATTGGTGCAACACTCTACAAAAGAAATGAGGGAATTGCAAAACTCATAAAACGTGCAGATATCGCTCTATATGAAGCGAAGTCACATGGACGTAATCAAGTTGTTTCTTTGTTTGAATAGTTTTTAACCATGATTTTGCTATAATCGCGAAAAATATTATCACAGGCTAAAATAGAATGGTAACAGTACAAAATTTAACTATGCGCTATGGAAACAGAGTGCTTTTTCAAGATATAAACTTAAAACTTGACCGTCATAAAAGATACGGACTTATCGGTGCCAACGGTGCAGGTAAAACAACTTTTTTAAAGATCCTCTCAGGACAAATAAATGAATACGAGGGTGAGGTCATCATCCCTAAACAGAATAAAGTCGGTGTTTTAGGACAAAACCAGTACGCTTTTGAAGATTTCACCATTATGGATGCGGTACTTTACGGCAACAAGCGTTTGTATGATGCCATCAAAGAGAAAGAAGAGATCTACATGACCGGTGACTTTGAAGATGATGCCGTCAATAACCGTCTGGCAGAACTAGAGACCATCTGTGTTGAAGAGGACCCCACCTACGAGTACGATGTAAACATCGCGAAAATTCTTGAAAATGTAGGAATTCCTGCTGAGAAGCACAATGAACTTATGAGCACACTCGATAGTGCAGACAAGTTCAAAGTTTTACTTGCGCAGGTTCTTTACCCAAAACCAGATGTACTCTTTCTCGACGAGCCTACCAACAACCTTGACATTGAAACTATTAGCTGGTTAGAGAATGAGTTGCAGCGTCATGAGGGGACTATGGTTGTCATTTCTCACGATAGACACTTTCTAAACGCAGTTGTTACAAACATCCTCGATGTCGATTACCAAAAGATCCGTGAATTTACCGGTAACTACGATGACTGGTACATCGCTGCAAATGTTATGGCAAAACAGATGGAACTTGATAATGCTAAAAAACAAAAAGAGAAAGAGCAGCTCGAAGCTTTTGTTCGCCGCTTTAGTGCAAATGCTTCAAAAGCAAAACAGGCAACTTCAAGACAAAAACAACTCGATAAACTTCAAATTGATGAGATAAAACCATCTTCGCGTCGTGACCCTTCCATCGTTTTTAAAGCAAAACGTACAATGGGAGATGAAGCACTCAATGTTGAAAATGTGTGTCATGCCTATGGAGATAACCTTGTCCTTAAAGACATCTCATTCAAGGTAAATCCGGGAGAAAAAATCGCCATCATCGGTGGCAATGGTGTGGGTAAAACAACACTCATCAAAATCCTTATGGAAGAGCTAAAACCGAGTTGTGGCGGCACTGTTACATGGGGAGCGACTATTGAGAACTCTTACTTTCCACAAGATACTGCAGACATCATCGAGGGAGAGGGAACACTCTATGATTGGCTTCGTGCGTTTGATCCTAAACGTGAAATAGCAGAGATAAGAAACTGTCTTGGACGTATGCTCTTTAATGGTGAGCAGCAAGAAAAGTCTGTAGTAAGCATTTCAGGTGGAGAGAAGCACCGTATGATGCTTTCTAAAATGATGCTTGAGGGTGGAAACTTTTTAGTGCTCGATGAGCCTACCAACCACCTTGACCTTGAGGCGATCGTTGCACTTGGTGAAGCTTTACATGAGTTTGAAGGGAATGTCATCTGTGTTTCTCATGACCGTGAACTCCTTGATGCATTTGCAACACGCGTGATCGAGATTCGTGAAGATCATAGTTATGTTGATTTCCAAGGCTCTTATGAAGAGTTCGCCCAAGCGAAAGAAGAGGGAAAAATCTAACTATGAGTGACTATAAAGAGTACTTAGGGCTAGGAATTGCAGGGAATTTTGCCCTGCATTTGGCACAAGCCGGAGAACTTGAGGACTTTAAAGATGTCATCACTGAAGATGAAGCAGCACCAAAAGGAATTTTTCCTTTTTATCTGCCTTGTGAAACAGAAGATGCAAGCGAGCGCCCTCGTAAAATGCTCTCAATATACCCTCTCTCTAGCGATACGCTAGCACTTCCAAAAGAGAGTGTAAATGTACAAGCAGAACCTGAGGTTGCACTTGTATGTGAACTGACATACCAAGATGATAAGCTTGTATTTATTGCACCACAATATTTTGGAGCCTATAATGATGCTTCTATCCGTGTTGCGGGTGCGCAAAAAATAAGTGACAAAAAAAACTGGGGAGCTAATTCAAAAGGCATTGCTGCAGAGCTGCTCCCGCTGGATGTTTTTGAAGAGCGTGGTATGATGGACAACTACACCATTTGTAGTTACCTGCGTCGCGGTGGAGAACTGCATGCCTATGGCGAAAATGTAAAGCTCAAAGGTTACAGCTACTTCCACCAAAAACTCCTTGACTGGATCATAAACCAAGTCAATACACAAGAGGATTTTGGACCGCTTGAAGACATCAAAGCATACATCAAAGCGTGTGGAAATCCTTCAAAACTCATCATCTCCATTGGTGCAACACGGTATACTCCGTATGGAGAGAGTACCTTTTTACAAAGTGGCGATGAAGTACTTGTAGCGGTCTATAACCATAACAGATACGAACTTGAAGATGTTGAAACAGCACTACAAAACCAAGAGTACCACAAACCCGCTATGAGTGTTTTGGCACAAAAAGTTCTCTAATGTCACGAGGAAAAAAGCTTGACCTCTTCATAGGAGCTGACTTTGATGATGGATGGCAAGAGATCCAAACACCAAAAAAGAGTAAAAACTCCTCTGCGATCCTCGAACCTGCAAAACACTTTCTCGTTTTTAAACGAGAGAAACGCAGAGGAAAAGTCGTTACCCTTGTAGGGGAGTTTCACCTTAAAAAAGAGGATGCAAACGCAGTACTTAAGCATCTTAAGAAAAAACTCGGATGTGGTGGTACCTACAAAGAGTACTGGATGGAGTTTCAAGGCGAAGTACAGCACAAACTGCGCGAACTACTCACACAAGAAGGGTTTCGTTTTAAAAAGTAAAAGTTTAGGCACTTACCTCTTTTAAAGTATCGTCTTGTGAGACATCTTCAAGTTTTGTTGTGATAATATACCTGTCTCTTCCACTCTCTTTTGCACGATAAAGCATCTCATCAGCGCGGGATATAAGTACATTTTCATCAATTTTATCATCTGCTATAACACACACAACACCTATGGATATCGTCAAGTACTTATGCACTTTTGAACCTGCATGTTTTATCTCACGAGCGCGCACTGCATCGCAGATCTCACGTGCGAGTCTTGCACTATGAGACTCATCCGTTTCGCTCAGCAGCACACCAAACTCCTCACCGCCAAGTCTAAAGACATAATCGCTCGGACGTCTGAGTTTATCTTGGAGTACTTTTGCTACTGACTTGAGAGCGAAATCTCCCTCTACATGCCCATAGGTATCGTTGTACTGTTTAAAGAAGTCAATGTCAAGCATCATAAAGGTAATGTAGTTTTTGTTGCGTTTAGCACGCTTGAGCTCTTTTTCATACATAAAATTAAAGTAGCGTCTGTTATGCAGGTTCGTTAAAGAATCTGTATATGAGGCATTTTCAAGCTTTTTGTTCGCAATTTTAAGCTTTTTAGCAGCCAGTTCAAGTTTTGTCTGGTCATTTTGAATACTTCTAAACACATAGAGTGAAATAGAAAGAAGAGACAAAATAATGAGCCCCAGTATCATACCGATTTGAAAAATTATAGAATCATATGTATGTAAAAATGTTTTGCGTTCATAGTTCGCAACTTTTGTTTCATAGGTAATGAGCTTTTGTAACACTTGATGAATGACTGAGAGACGTTTTTCCAGTGTTGCAACAGAGATCTTATCTACTTTACTTTTATCGTTTTCAATCACCTCTAAAATCTTTTTGAAGTAGTTATTTATAGAGATTATCTCCGTGTTGGCATAATTGACATACTCCAATTCATCTTCACTTTTAAAATGAGACATATAGCTCTGCCAATTTCGCTTTACTACTCGTAAAGCATTTTCTATATCTGTTTTTGCTTCGCTGAGAGGAACATCATTTCGTGTCAACTTATAGACACTGTTTCCAAGTCCATAATGGTAGGTTTGAAGGACTTTGTTCAGCTCTGTAATAGGAATGAGAGAACCAAAGTAGAGAGAATCTATGTTCTTTTTCATTGAGTTTATGTAGTTTGTTCCCATAATACCGATGGAGAAAAGTCCCATAGTGATGAGA
>JALUZQ010000002.1 GCA_027011725.1 Sulfurimonas sp.
AGTTCAAAACCAACTCAAAAAAAGTGGAGCAATGATACTTGGTTTTCCAAACTGCCGCTGGATAGATGGGGAGATGGTCTATGGAGCTCGGGTAAAGAACTACCCATTTTCAGAGATGGGACTGCTCTATAAAGATGTCATCTTCTCTAAAAAGTATCTGCAGCAGAAGAAGTTTCGTGTCACCATTACAGGAAAAGACTACATCTTCCTCACTGCTACATCAATCCGTAAGGATTAAGAGGCAAAGCCCGAACAGAAGTTGTCTTTTTGCACGACTATCTGCTTTTGCTTCTCTTTGCGTTTGGTATCTTTTTCTACAAAGATTTTTTTACGCGTTTTTGGGTCCATCTCTGTATAGTACATCACAGCAGAGTATGTTGATGGTGTCGGAGTAAAAACCTGTGCCTGTTCAGGGTTCATCTGCAACTCATCTGTAGTAAAACGCTTCAACTCATGCATATCTTTCTCTTCACAACCCGGATGTGCGGCGATGAGATAGTAAGTAAGGAACTGATTTTTTCCCTCTTCACGGTTGAGTTTATCATACAACTTTTTAAAATCCACAAGTTCTTGTTTTCCCGGTTTTCCCATCAACTCAAGCACATGCTGCTGCGTATGTTCAGGGGCGACTTTCATCTGTCCGGAAATGTGATGTTTTACCATCTCTTTAAGGTAACTGTATCCATGCTTTTTATCTGCGTTTATTAAGTCATAACGCACACCCGAAGCTACAAAGGCTTTACGAACTCCCTCAACCTCTCGTACTTGACGCAGAAGGTTAATGTTTCGTGAGTGATCGACCTTCATAGATTTACATAGATGATTTGCATCAACACAGCGCTGGTGGTCACAAGTACCGAGTTTGAGCTTCTTGTTACACTCATAGCCGTACATATTTGCCGTAGGCCCTCCAACATCAGAAATAATGCCTTTGTAGTCTCTGTACTTATTAAAATCTTTTGCCTCAGCCAAGATGTTCTTCTCTGAGCGTGTTCGTATGGTACGCCCCTGATGCACTCCAATAGCACAGAAGTTACACTCTCCCCAACATCCATGATGTGTCATAATGGAGAACTTGATCGTCTCAAGACATTTCACTTTTCCCATCTTCTCATAATACGGGTGCTGCTCTCTTGTAAAAGGCAGATTGGAGTTTGCATCCATCTCATCTTCATTCAGGTAATCACATGGAGGGTTTTGAATAAGGTAGCGTGAATCTACCGGCTGACACAAACCTTTTGCACTTATAGGGTCGTTGTTGTCATAAAAATCATCAAAGAGGTCGATGTAGCGCTCAGGCGTATCGACACACTCTTGATGTGATGGAAGCTGGATGTACTCATATACCGGCTCTTTGGAAATGTAACAGATACCGCGAATATCTCTGTAGTCACGCTTCTCTTCTATGGCCTTTGTGAGTTGTTCAAGTGCTATCTCACCCATACCGTAGATCATCACATCTGCTTTGGAGTCAAATAAAATAGGCTTACGCATCTTGTTCGACCAGTAATCATAGTGGCTCGTTCGGCGAAGACTCGCTTCAATGCCACCTAGCACCAATGGCACGGTATTTTTAAAATAACGGCGAATAAGATTACAGTAGACACTTAAAGCTCTGTCTGGTCGTTTGTTATTCTTTCCGCCCGGTGTGTAGTCATCAGAGTTGCGAAACTTTTTTGTAGCGGTGTAGTTACTTACCATACTGTCAACACTCCCACCACTTACACCCCAGTAAAGCCGTGGTTCACCCAAACGCATAATGTCATCTGGAGTATTAATGTCAGGTTGCCCTATCATTCCTACTTTGTAGCCCATTCGCTCGAGCATACGACCGACCATTGCAACACCGATAAAAGGAGAGTCAATGTAAGAGTCTCCACTTACCAAAATCACATCACAGTAATCCCACCCCTTTGCATACATCTCTTCACGGGTTGTCGGAAGGAAGTCTTTCTCGGTAAACTTTACCGTGTTGCGTTTGTCTCTATTTTTGTCTTTATGTCGTCTGCTCAAAATCACACCTTTTTATAGTGTGTAATTATACACTACTCTTACTTACAAGCATCTCTTGAAATTTGTTTATATCTTTTTCCTTGGCAACAATGACCAAAATATCGCCCGCATCAAGTTTATGGTTGATTCTATGGTCGGTAAATACAAGCTCATAGCCCAGCTCTTTATCTATGATGGCAATGAGAATGATACCCATCTGACGAAACTGGATCTCACTGACGTACTTCCCTTCTAAAAAAGTGTTCTCTTGGAGTTCAAGTTCAAGCATTTTAAGGTCATTTTGTTTATAGACTATCTCGTCAAGTGCCATAGAGACCGCTGGTTTTGTCAGGACATTGACTATACGTCTTGAAGTCGCTTCATAGAGGTCGATGACACTTGTTGCCCCTGCATATTTGAGTTTTCTTGTTGTCTCGTTAGAGTTGGAGTTTGCTATGACATTTGCTTCTGGGTAAAGTGACTTGAGTGTCAGCACCAAAAAGAGATTATTTGCCGTTTTATTCATCGCGCAGTAAAATATGGACTCCGCTGCGTTTATATTGAGCGCTAAAATATCATCGTTGCGTTTGATATTTATACGGTTTATCTCTACCTCAGCATCACTCTCTATCTCTACATAGTCATCATAGCCTACTACTATTTTTACTCGATGTCCTCGAGAGCGTAAGCTTTTGTAGAGCTGTCTTCCAAATGAACCATACCCAAAAAGTACAATATCTTGTAGTTTTTTCATGCTTTACATCTTCCTTTTTAGGTTTGCTACTGCACTTGAGTAGCCTATGCAGACAAGGTTGTCTCCTGCGTTTAGCACAAACTCGTCACTCGGGTTAAAGATGAACTCTCCAAGTTTTGCATCTTCACTGCGTTTAAATACACCTAAAAGTATTAAACGCAGCTTCTCAAAGTCGACCTCACCTATGGCCTTTTTATCTAAAAAGCTTCCCTCGGTAATGGAGACCTCATTTATCTGTGTCTTTGCCTTCTCTTCTATGATAGAGAGCAGCACTTCAAACGCAACAGGCTCACCCGCATAGACCGCGCCCATCATCCCTGCTACCTCTTCAGGCATTATGACCTGATCGACATGCGCATACTCCATTTTTGTTGCTATTTCATGGTCACTACAGCGTGCGGCAACGTGTACCTTTTCATTCAGGCTTTTGACATTCACTGCAATAAAAGCATTTTGAATATCATCAGATGTCAAACATAATACATGAGAGACCTTCTCATCAATGCCAAGCTTTTCAAATATACCGCCCTTTGTTGCATCGGCACATATTGAATGGTAGCCGTCATTGTAAGCAAGTGTTGCCATCTCTTCATTGCTGTCTATTACGACAAACTCAACATCTTCCTTTACCAAACCCTGCACAACCAAACGTCCAAGCAGACCATAACCACAAACCACAGTCAACTTCTTCTTTTTCCCCACTTCCTGTACAACTCTGTCTTCACGCAGTACACCGAGTCTTTCGCTAAATGACGAGACGATGATAGAAGTCACAAAAGAGATAAGCCCAATACCCGTAAAGATAATGAGCATCGTAACAATTCTACCCTCAGGCGTCACAGGAGCGATGTCTCCATACCCAACAGTAGAGATGGTAATGAGTGCCCAGTAGAAGGCATCGAAGAGGTTGTGAATATTTTTGTTTTCATTCGCACCCTCAAAGACATAGAGCATAATACCCGCGATAAAGATAAAGAATGTAGAGAGCGTCAAGAGTGTCATGAGCTCAAATTTTTTATTTTTCAGGACATATAAAAAACCTGTCAGACTCTTTGTATAACGCAGCATTTTAAAGGCACGAAAGAGAACAAAAACACGAAGTACTCGCAGCCCTCTGTAACTTGGTAAAATAGCTATAAGGTCAATGATAGCTGAAAATGAGGTCATATATTCCCATTTGTTTTTTACTATTTTTGCCAAGAGTGAAGAAAAGCTCACCTCTTTGTCAAAATAACTGCTCTCCTCATACTCATCTATAATAATTTTATGAATATCACTATAAACCCACATACGCAGCAGATACTCAATAACAAAGACAGTCGTAACAAAATAGAGATCAAAATCATCCAACCATGCAGGAATATGCTGTTTTACATCCATAACCAGCAGTGTTACACTGCTTAAAATGACAAAAATCATAAAAAAATCAAAATACTTTTTGTATGGATAGTCATCATTTTCCAACAGATCATACACAAAATTCTTTATCTTGTTATATCTCTTAGAGCCTTGCAGATAATAGGCAAAAGAGAGGAGCTTATGCTTTGTCTGTTTCATTTTCTTCCCATAGATTTAAACTAAAGAGTTTTTTACTCTCTTCTTTGCCTAAAACATAATTTAACTCATAAATATTGTTGATGATATACTCAAAATCCTCATAGTTCTCTTCATCTGCCACACTTAAGAGTTCATCGCCTACTTGTAGGTTCATTTGAGAATCAGGCATCAAATAGACCTCATCACCACGTTTAAGCAGTAAAAAGACTATTTGTAACATCTCCTCTCTATTTTCACGTGAGCGTCTGAGGTTTGCAAGTGTAACTGGTGTACCTTTTTCAAGTTCAATGTTAAGCGCATAGGCATTTTCATCATTG
>JALUZQ010000003.1 GCA_027011725.1 Sulfurimonas sp.
ATTGGCGGTTGCCTACATTGGCAGTATGATTATAGAGAAGTTTCTTTTTGCTGTCTATAAAAAAGATGCAAAAAGAAAGCTTCAAAGTATGAAAGACTTACAAATTATCTGCATTACCGGCAGTTACGGAAAGACAAGCATTAAAAACTTTGTCGCGCAGATTTTAGCACACAAGTACCGTGTCTATGCAACACCAAGAAGTGTCAATACACTTGGCGGCATTATGGCAGATGTAAACAACAACCTTAAAGAAGATACTCAAATATATGTCTGTGAAGCAGGGGCGAGAGAACCGGGTGACATTGAGGTCATTACAAAGTTCTTAGAGCCGCAGACTGTTGTTGTGGGACGTGTCGGTGAGGCGCATATAGAGTACTTTAAAACACTCAAAAACATCATAGTAACAAAGCTCGAGATTATAAAATCGCCGCGCTTGGAGAGAGCCTTTGTGCATACCTCTGCAACAGATGAACCACATGAGAAAGTAACCTTCTTCGGTGATGAAATAGAAGAAGTAAACGCAACACTTGATGGGACTGCGTTTAGCCTGAACATTGATGGTGAAGAGTACAAACTCCATACAAATGTTTTAGGCAAATTTCAGACAATGAACATTGCCGTAGCGGTACGTATAGCACGTGAGTTTGGTATGAGTCATGAGGAGATTGTAAACGCAGTCGAAGCGCTTGAACCGGTAGAACACAGACTCCAGCTTATAAAAGCAGGCGGCAAAACAATACTTGATGATGGATACAACGGAAATATAGACGGTATGCTTGAGGGCATCCGTTTGTGCTCTTTACATGAAGGTCGTAAAGTAATTGTGACTCCGGGACTTGTAGAGAGTACAAAAGAGCTCAATCTTAAACTTATTGAGGCTATAAATGAGGTCTTTGATATTGTAATAGTGACAGGAAAGCTCAACGCAGAACTCTTTGAGAAAAACCTCAAAGTACCAAATAAAATAATGCTCTCAGATAAAGCAACTATGGTCGATGTCCTTGCAAGTCAAACAAAATCGGGCGATATCATCCTCTTTGCCAATGATGCGCCGAATTTTATATAATAACAGAAATAATTAAGCTTAGTTTGATTACAATAATTTATCTTACAAAAAAAGGGTGTAAAATGAAAAAATTGTTAGTAAGTTTAGCAGCGGTTGCTGCACTCAGTACAGCAGGTTTTGCAAGTGCAAATAATCAAACGGGTTGTGGTCTTGGTGCAATCATCATTAAAGATGACTCTTCAGCAGTTCTTCTTGCGCTTCAAGCAACTACAAATGGAATTTTTGGAAACCAGACTTTTGGTATTACATCAGGAACTTCAGGTTGTAAAAAAACAAAACTTGTAATGAATGAAAGAGCGGCAGAGTTCGTTGCTTCAAATATGGACATTTTGGCAAAAGAGATTGCAGTAGGTCACGGTGAATCACTTGACACTTTAGATGAGCTTTTAAAAGTTCAAGATAAAGTAGCATTTAATGCAGCACTGCAAGCAAACTACAACAAAATCTATAGCTCAAAATCAGTAAAAATGGCTGATGTTTTAGACAACATCTCTACAACAGCGCTATAGTCACAATGTGCGTGGGAGTCTCCCGCGCATAGACTCCCCATAAATAAGGCTTCAACATTAACTTTTTTAAAATCATATTTTTTATACTTTTTAGCATAGAGATACTCTCTGCTTCAAGTGCTCAAAACTATAAAAAAGAGGCCGAACTTCTACAACTTTCACAAAAGCACTACTGGCATATTTTACTGCATATGGATAACAATGTGAGTGAGATAGACGATGCAAACTTCTTTTTTGCAAAAGATGGTGCAACAAACCCGCAGCATGAACTTGAAGCAACGCTCGATGCCTTTTTCTCCGATGAAGTTAAAGATGACAACTCAAGTATTTGTAAGTTTCCTGCCCGTTATGCATGGCTGCAAACGCAGCTCAAAGCTGATGACTTTCCCAAAGCGAACTGTGCAGAGTATCAGAAGATTTTACAAAGGGTTGATCCAAAATCAACGACACTTGTCTTTCCTGCGGCACACATAAACTCTCCTGCTTCCATGTTTGGGCACACTTTTTTGCGCATCAATTCTTCATATAACTCCAAACTCCTCTCATATGCCATTAATTATGCGGCAGATGCAGATGCAAAGAAGGAAAACGGAGTTATATTTGCCATTAAGGGCTTGATAGGGGGATACTACGGGCTCTATTCACTTTTACCTTATTATGAAAAACTCAAAGAGTATCGTGACTCAGAGCAGCGTGATATTTGGGAGTATGATCTTGATCTGAGCCAAGAAGAGACACTGAGTATGTTTCGACATATTTGGGAGCTTAACGGTACCCATTCGTATTACTATTTCTTTACCGAAAACTGTTCATACAATATGCTCTGGCTACTCGAAGCTGCACGTCCAAGTCTGGAGTTGCGTGCAAAATTTCACTATGATGTCATTCCTCTTGAGACGGTACACGTAGTAAAAAATGCCGGTATTGTTAAAAGTTACAACTACCGTCCTTCAAAAAGAACAAAACTTTTAAAGTATGAAACGCTTATAGATAAAAAGTACATCTCACTGCCTATAGCACTGGTTGAGGAAAAAATAAGTGCAAAAAGTATTGACGCAAATAAAAGTATAGATATAGACCAAAAACGCTACATTTTAGAGAGTGGAGTAGAGTATCTGGAGTACAGATACAGTGAGGGGAAGATAAAAAAAGAGCACTATTTGGAGTTGTTTCATGAGATGACAACGCAAAGAGCAAAGCTTGGCATTACAAAGCCGCTTGACATCAAAACACCGCCAAATCCTGTAAATGGACACAGAGCGCTGCGTTTACAAGTGGGAGTGGGAAATAAAGAGGGCGAAACGCTTGGCTATTTGGGTATTCGTCCGGCGTATCATGACCTTGAAGACAGCAGTTATGGCTTTTTGAGAGGAACGCAGATAGAGTTCTTGAACTTTTTGGCGTCTGCTTCAAAAGATGAGCTCAAAGTTGAGGAAGCGACCATCATCTCCATTGTCTCTTTGGCACAAAGAAGTGCATTTTTTAAGAGTTTTTCATGGAGAACAAAAACAGGATGGGATAACAACTACTTGGATGATAAACCGACATTTGGATTCAATGTCGGGGCAGGGTATAGTTGGGGAAATACTCTTGGATATGTTTACTTTTTAGTTGATCCGCTTTTTTATATGACAAGTAAGCCCGTTGCAGGTATTGGTGGAAGTGTTGGTTTAAAAATAGACAAATATGAAAATTTCAATACAAACATAGAACTCACACAAAGAATGTACGATAACGGACAACGCCAACTGCTCATAAATGCACTAGAGGGAGTACGAATCTCGAAAAACTCCCAAATCGTGCTAAAATACGATTTTAAAGAGAAGTTTAAAGCAAAAAAACTACAGAGTGAGCAGACGCTTCGACTTCTATTGAAATACTATTTTTAACATGAGAGGAAAAACTCTTTGAAACTTATAGATACTATTACGAAGTATGTCGCTTATTTAACTGCGTTTATATTGGCTGCTTTAGTGATGTTGGTCGTGTACGATGCAACGAGTCGTTACCTTTTCTCAGCCGGCTCAACTGCACTTCAAGAGCTGGAGTGGCACTTTTTTGATGTGGTGATACTGCTGAGCATCGCCTATACACTACGAAACAATGCGCATGTGCGTGTTGATATCTTTTATGAAAAGTTCTCTCAAAAGACAAAAGTTCTTATAAATATCGTCTCATTTCTTTTTTTTGTACTTCCTCTCTCGTTTCTCATCATCTACATCGGTATTGGTTTTGTGGAGCTGAGTTTTGTGCAGCATGAGGCTTCGAGTGATCCGGGTGGCTTGAAATACCGCTGGATAGTAAAATCGCTGATGCCTTTGGCATTTGTGCTTTTGGCACTTCAAGCCTTTAAAGAGCTCTTTAGTGACATTAAAACATGGAGAGCACTGTGATAGCTTTAGTAATGTTTGTTGTAGCACTTCTACTGCTCTTACTTGGAATTCCTGTTGCGTTTGCCTTTGGCGGAGTGGCGATGATGTTTGCCTTTTTTACTCCAGATGTCGGCTTTGAGGTCTTTAACATTTTGCCGTTTCGTATCTATGGTATTATGAGTAACACGACGCTTATGGCTGTGCCGCTCTTTATTATGATGGGACTCATTTTAGAAAAATCAGGCATGGCAGAGAAGCTTTTGATGTCTATGAGCGCACTATTTAAAGGAGTTCGCGGCGGGCTTGGTGTGAGTGTGGTACTTGTTGGTGCCATACTTGCGGCTTCTACGGGCATTGTCTCTGCTTCGGTGGTTATGATGAGTGTCATAGCACTCCCACTTATGCTAAACGCAGGCTACAACAAAGGTTTGGCATCGGGAACGATTGCTGCAAGTGGAACGCTTGGGCAGATCATACCGCCTTCTATTATTCTCATCGTTTTAGGTGATGTGATGAGTGTGAGTGTGGGTGATTTGTTTATGGGTGCAGTACTCCCGGGGCTGACACTTGTCTCACTCTACATTCTTTACATTCTTATTCGAGCATTTATAAACAAAGAGGATGCTCCTGCCATTGTCAGTGAAGAGA
>JALUZQ010000004.1 GCA_027011725.1 Sulfurimonas sp.
GGCCTACAGACTGCTTGATCTAAACGCAAGAGCGCAGAGTGTTTTGGCAATGCTTGTGATGAGCTTTGCAAGGGAGCGGTAATGGTCGTTGAACTTCTAGCAAACAGTGCAGAGCTCACGCAGCAACTCAAAGCACTTGGTGTCGATGGCGGCGGAGTAAAGATACTTGCCTCTAAAGCGCATACGCATATTATCTCCATAAAAGATATGCATGTAGGTGCTGCAAACATTCTCAAACAAGATGCCCTCTCCATCGGTGCAGACTTGGCAGTACCAAAAGGAACGGTCATAGCAGCACAAAAGCGGGTAGATACACTGCTCATCGCTACGACAAGAGAGCTTGAAGTACTTGCAAGAAAAGAGCTGGCACAACCCTTTGGTCTTAAAGAACTCGCACATACCCTTAAAGAGATAGCGCACATCAAAAAGCCTACACAGGCGCAGATAATGGGTGTGATAAATGCAAATGATGACAGCTTCTTTAGCGGCAGCAGGTTTGTAGAGGCTGATGCCATAAAAATGATAGAGAAGATGATAGATGAAGGCGCTGATATCATTGACATCGGTGCTGTCTCTTCCCGTCCAAACGCAGCCTTTGTGAGTGCGCAGGAGGAGCTTGAGCGTGTAGCTCCTATTTTGGGCTTTATTAAAAAAGAGAGGCTCTTTGAGAGAATTCCTCTGAGCATTGACAGTTATGAACCACTTGTCGTGCAAAAAGCACTCGATGCAGGCTTTAAAATTGTCAATGACATCACTGGACTTGCAAATGATGCTGTGTGTGAACTCTGCGCAGAGTATGATGCTACAGCCATCATTATGCATATGCAAGGAACACCACAAACGATGCAGAACAATCCGACATACAACTCCGTACTTGATGATGTGTATGCCTTTTTGCAAGGGCGTGTGGAAAAAGCGGAGCGTTTTGGTATAAAAGATATTGTACTCGATGTGGGCATAGGCTTTGGAAAAACGCTTGAAGATAATGTTACGCTTATAAAAAATCTTGAGAACTTTTTACGCTTAGGCAAGCCTCTGCTTGTAGGGGCTTCAAGAAAGTCAATGATAGATAAGATATTTCCCTCTAGTGTAGAGGAGAGACTTCCTGGAACACTTGCACTGCATCTTGAAGCGGTACGAAATGGAGCCTCCATTGTGCGTGTGCATGATGTTTATGCACACAAGCAAGCTTTAGCAGTGCAAAAAGCACTGTTATAAAAGCTTACTTTTTAATGTAAGCCTTGATGATCTCTTGACGCTCGAGAGGTCTGTCACCACCGCTTCTCCCCATAGTTGCTACATCATTTAACTTCATAATGGTTTTCATAGATTCATCACCTACAATTTTACCAAAGATAGTGTAGCCGCCATTGAGCCAAGGTGCAGGAGCAGTTGTAATGAAGAATTGGCTGCCGTTTGTATTTGGCCCACGGTTTGCCATAGCTAAAATTCCCGGCTTGTCAAATACAAGATTTGCACCAAATTCATCTTTAAAGTCTTTATGCCAAATACTCTCACCACCACGACCTGTTTCAGTAGGGTCACCGCCTTGAATCATAAAGTTGTGAATGATTCTATGAAACGCGATACCGTTGTAGTAGCCCTCTTTTACATGAGTTACAAAGTTTTCTACGGCTAGTGGTGCTACTTTTGGGAAAAGTTCAAGTTCTATTTTTCCTTGATTTGTCTCTAAAATGACATGTGGGTTAGCATCTTTTGCAAAGAGCGCGATGTTAAAAAGCACAAGCAGTGCGAGCAATATTTTTTTCATATTAGTTCTCCTCTTCAAAATCTAAACATACAGAGTTGATGCAGTAACGCAGACCCGTAGGCTCGGGACCATCAGGAAAGACGTGCCCTAAGTGAGCATCACAACTGCTGCATCTTACTTCTGTGCGGATCATACCGTGAGAGATATCTTTTATCTCTGTCAGTGCATCTTCTACAGGTTCGTAGTAACTTGGCCAGCCAGTCCCTGAGTCAAATTTTGTGCTTGACTCAAAAAGAGGTGCTCCGCAGCAGACGCATTTATAGATACCGTCTGCTTTGTTGTCATAGTATTTTCCTGAAAAAGGTGCTTCTGTGCCGTTTTGACGGCAAACATAAAAAGCTTCATCAGAGAGCTGCGCTCTCCACTCTTGATCTGTTTTACTTACTTTCATATTTTTCCTTTAGTTGTTGTATATTTTTTGTCTCATCTTCATAGAGTATATGTACAGAGGAGTCGGCATGATCTATGCAGTACTCAAGCTCTTGCTCTGAGGCATCTTCTGTGTCAAGAAGTATTGCGTCTTGAAATGGCACATCTATGAGATCTTTGTATGTTGCAAGTTTGAGCCCATCAAGCTCTTGAAATGCAAGACCTATGGAACTATTGACTATTTTTGCTTCATCTTTGATAAAGGATTGAAGATCATCTAAAAGTTTGTCTCTGTTTAAGCTGTTGGCAACGATGATGATATCACTAGCCTCTTTTGTTTTAAGCAGTCCCGCACATAGTTGCAACGCTTTTGCATGAGGGTTTGTTGCATAAAAATGGACTTCTTTTTCTTGCAAAAGGTAGCTTCTGCTAAAAGTGAATGTCGGGTTTTGAGCTGCTGCATCTCCAAGTAAGAGCGTTGCTTTTCTTTGAGAAGATTTAAGAGTGTTGATGAACTCTTCTGAGAGAAGCGATGTGTCATCACAAAAGACCATATCAGCAAGAGCAGAGTGCTTTTTTGCCAGTTTGTTTTTCGCTTCTGATGGTGTAAGAATCTCTAAGCTTAGTATGTCAAATTCAATGATGCCATGCTCAATGATCTCTAAAAATGTTCGATGTAAAATATCTTTAGAGAGTGTTGTGGGCTTGATTATGACCGCTTTGAGTGTTGGATTCTTTAAAATCTCAAAAATAACTTTCAGTAACAAGGTTGTAGAGAGCCCACTTTTTGGTGCTGCGTTTAGCGTAGAGAGCTTAGGAAGCTCGGCATCTATAAAAGCTTTTTGTTCTTCATTTGTAAGAAAGAGCTCATTGTTTTGAGAGAGGAGTGTGTACTGTGTAAGTAGTGAGCCTACTATCTTTTCAGCACTGCCATAGCTGAGCTGGCTCTCGGGTTCTTGCTTCAGTTTTTTGAGTATAGCGTCAGCTCCCATATTTGCAAAAATGATTTTTTCTTGAGGAAGACGCTCTTTTAATGAAGCATCTAAATTCTGGTACTCATGAGAACTTAGATTCGTCATTAAAAGGTAGTTGTGGATGGGAATGTCACTTGTGTGTATCACTTCATCGAGTTTTCGACTGATGCCCTCTTGCATGGTAGAGTATGAAAGGGTGTTCTGGGCATGTGGTGCTTTTTGCGTTTGTGTTACGGTTGCGTCTTTGAGCTCATCATAAGACCACTCTTTTACTTCAAAGAGATAAAGCCCCCGGTATGCATCATATAGAAGCAGCGGAATGTTGTAACTGCGTTTATGTAAGAAGATATCGACAGAGTCATAAATAGTAAGGTTCGTATGTTTTTTAAGTGAGTATATCTCTTCTAGAAGTGGCTCTCTTTTTTCCTGTTTTTGTTTCGTTTTACCAAAGAGTGCAGAGAAAAAGTTTTGAGTCATTATATTTACTAGGATGAAAGAAGAAGTACCATCTTATAAAAAAGATGATACTTAGAGGGATTATTTACCAGCTGCAACGCGGTCTTTAAGACCTTTACCAGCTTTGAATTTAGGAGCCATTTTATCTTGAGTAGTGTAAGTTTTATCAGTTCCCGGAACTTTACCAGTTTTACCTTTTTGTAATACTGCTGCGAAGCTACCAAAACCAACTAAAGAAACATCTTCACCCTTAACAAGTGCTTCTGCTACTGCTTCTGTGAAAGCTTTGATTGCTGTCTCAGCTTCAGTTTTAGTTTTATAGTTACCGTGTGCTTGTACTAACTCAACGAATTGCGCTTTATTCATAGATTTACCTTTTAGATTAAATTTTCCCGAACTCTCATGGCACATAGAAGTTCATGAAATAATTCAGCTACAGATACTTTATAGTTTATTTGCTTAAATTTTTCTTCTTTTTACGGTATTGATGAAAAAAATGTGATAATTTTGTTTCTTTTAGTCCAAGTTTAGCGTGATTGAAGAGTTTTGAGAAGTTTTTTGTTACATCGCCAGAAATAAGCAAAGCTGATAAATATTTCATTTTGTCGTATTTATCTTCGCTTGAATGTATCGATAAAAACACTTCGTCTAGCCCGTCTCTTTCATTTTTTGTTAAAGCACCCATGACAGTTAATCCTCTAATCTGTTTATTTTTCTCACAGCTCTGATTATCTCATCATCATCTAATTTTCCCAACATTTTCATCACTACTGCGGCAGCTTGTGGTTTAGCACGCCCAAGCTTCCAGTCTTGATAGGTACGCATAGATATACCAAGGGCTTTTGCCATATCTTTGAGAGATATTTTTTTGCCGTTGTTTTGTGATTCTATTGCGTTGTGAAGGATATTAAACAAATCATCAATTTTCATAAAGAAGATTATACGGATAATATACTTAAATATACATA
>JALUZQ010000005.1 GCA_027011725.1 Sulfurimonas sp.
ATATTGGTGGTTACCTTGATTCTGATATTGCCGGCTATGTAACAGTTCAAGGAGGAGATGACGGTTATGTTGCAAAATATGATACAGCAAATGGGAACCTCTCATGGATTACAAGCATTACAGATGTGGACAGTTCTTCATATGATGAAGTCTTTTCACTTGCTTTAACATCAACAAAAGATATTATTGCCGGATATCGTTTGCAAAATAGTGGTGTTGCCCTTGTAGATAAAAATGGTACCCTTATTGATAAAAAAGATTTAGGTGGCTATAAAAAATTCAAAGTAGCAGTTGATAGTAATGATAATATCTATGTAGGAAGTGCAAACTATACATATGATACAACTATTTATAAATTAAATAGTGCGGCTGAAGAGATATACACTGCAAATATTAATCCAATGGCATCAAACGCATGGGTTGCTATAGAAGATTTAATATATAATCCTAACGATGGATATGTCTATGCAGTTGGTGCATCTGAAGATAATTTTAATACTCCTTACGCAGCAGATAATAACCATACAGGTGGATATGACGGAGTAGTTATTAAGTTTAAATAACTACTCTAAAATCTCATGCAGTTTATTCGCATGAGCCATCTCTTGATGGACCTTCTCCCATTCATCGTTTTCGATGTCTGTTTTGAGGTTTTTTAGCTCTTTTTCAAAGAGTGTTATGGCCTCGAGGAGGTTCTCTTTGTTTTGTCTAAAGACATCCTCCCACATATAGGGTGAACTCTTCGCAAGACGGCTCATAGAGCGAAACCCACCTGCTGCAAGGGCTAAAATGTTATGCTTATTCTCTTGGCGCAGCACTGTGTTGGCTATGGAGTAGGAGATAGCATGAGGCATATGAGAGATAAACGCAGCATGTCTGTCATGCTCATGTGCACCCATAAAGTACTTTTTCATGTTGAGGGCTTTAAATATTTTTCGTGCAACTTTTCGCTGCGTTGCACCACTCTCTTCCAAATCACATAAAACAACTACTTTGTCATCATAAAGCCCCTCTACGGCAGCTTGTGGGCCAAAATTTTCAGTACCTGTCATAGGGTGTGCTGCTACAAAATTTTTACGGATGTTTGGCGGAACCGACGCAACGATTTTCTCTTTTGTACTTCCAAGGTCTATGATGGTCGTCTCAGCTGCAACATCTTGCATCTCTTGGAGTGCTGCAATAACACCATTGACAGGAATAGCCAAGAAAATGACATCGCATTTTTTGATATCTTCAAAGTTGACTATCTCTTCGACGAGTCCAAGTTCAATGGCATCTTTTTTATGAGTTTCGTTGTGGTCATAACCGACAACCTTCTCAACAAAATCAAGTTTTTTGAGTGAGAGTGCCAAAGAGCCACCCATGAGTCCTAGGCCGATAATTCCGATCTTCATTTTCCCTCTTTGTTTTTAATTACGCTATTATACTACTTTTTACCTCCCATTAACCTCCAAATGGGTAAAATCACTAACTAATTTTATATACGGAATTTGAATGAAAATATTTTTATCTACCTTGCTTTTGTTTTTTAGTCTCACTCTCTCTGCGGAGGTCGTTAAAGAGATCCAGTTTGACGGACTTGTACATATATCCGAACCGGTTGCACTGCGTATGCTCTCTTTTGAAAAGGGAGATGATATTGACGTAGAAGATGTTGACAAGGCCATTAAAACATACTTTGATCAGGGGTATTTTAATGATATCTGGACAGAGTTCAATGATGGAGTTTTGACCTTTTATTTTAAAGAGAAAGCGATCATCTCTCAAGTAGAGCTCAAAGGCTGGAAAGAGGACGATGATGATGTCATGGACAGCGTTGTACAGATAAAAAAAGGGACACTGTATGATGAAGTGAAGCTTGAAGCTGCAAAGAAGCGCATTATTGAAGCCATATCACAAGAGGGGACGATCGACTCTGTTGTTGAAATAGAGACAGAGCATCTTGAAAATGGGAGTATAAAAGTAACATTTGTAGTCAATCCAGGAGAAGAGATAACCATTACAAAACTTCAATACAGCGGTGTAAAAGGGGTAGATGCGAGTGAGTTTGACTCGGTTATAGCAAACAAAGAACATCAGTGGATGGGTTGGTTCTGGGGAAGAAACGATGGGAAGATGAGCCTGCGTGATCTGGAATATGACAACTTGAGAATACGTGATTACTATATGCAGTATGGGTATCTTGATGCAAAGGTCAACCCTCCTTTTGTGCGTGTGAACTTTGACAGTTATACGGCAGATATGAGTTATCAGATAACAGAAGGAGATTCCTATAAAATTTCCAAAGTTTCCATTTATCAGGCAAAGCATGTTATAGCAGATGAAAATCTCACACAGCTTTTGACTTTAAAGGTGGGAGATACTTTTAACATCAAAAAATTTAGAAAAGATTCTGAAAAGATAAAAACTGCCATAGGTGACTTGAGCTACGCTTTTGTTCAGGTTATTCCTGACTTGAAAAAGAATAAAAAAGACAAAACCGTTGAGGTTATTTTCAAAGTTATGCCGGGCGATAAGGTACGTATTAGAAATGTGCTTGTCTCAGGAAACACGCGAACACTTGACAGGATTATCCGCCGTGAGCTTTACCTAGGTCCTGGAGATATGTTCTCTTTAACAGATTTAAAAGACTCTCGAACGGCACTGGGGCGTCTTGGCTTTTTTGAAAGCAATACCATTGAAGAGAAGCGTATAGACCAGCATACGATGGATCTTATTGTAAAAGTGAAAGAGACACCGACCGGTAATATTCAACTTGGTGGTGGATATGGTAGTTATGGTGGGCTTCTTCTTAGTATCGGTGTGAATGATAGAAATATCTGGGGAAGCGGTATTAATGTTGGGGTAAAAGCTGAAAAGTCACAGACAACGCAAAATTATTCATTTAATATCTCTAATCCACGACTCAATGACAGTGACTTTAGCGGAAACTTCTCTATCTATCACTCAGTATATGATTATAATGATTATAGTGTATCGAGTGATGGTGTTTCTATTGGTACGGGACACAGATTTTCACGCCATATTAGTGGATACCTAGGGTATGGTTATTCCGGAAACTCTTATGACTTTGCAAGTACAATCGATACAAATATCACAGATACTTACTATTTTGAGGATTATACAAAAAGCAGTGTAACGATGAGCGTGAGCTGGGATAATACCGATGATTATTATCTACCGCGTGAAGGATTTACCCTCTCTCAGAGTTTTGAAAAATCAGGCTTAGGAGCACAGGCAAACTTTTTAAAGTCAAGAACGAATTTTGCGAAGTATTATGGGCTCAATGATATTGTAGGTTTTGATACCATCTTTAGATATAAAGCAAGATATAATGCCGTTATAAACAATGGATATATTCCTCTTGCTGAAAAATTTTATATGGGTGGTATTGGAAGTGTCAGAGGGTATGAGTCCTATTCACTCTCTCCAACCATCGCTGATGCAAACGCAGCAGATGGTGTACGCAGAGTTGGTGGAACACAGACTTTTTCAAATAATTTTGAACTCAGTTTTCCACTGCTTCCAAAAGCAAAAATGCGTTTGGTCACTTACTTGGATTGGGGGTTTATTTCAGATAATATGACGCCAAATCTTTTGACAAATACAATATCAAGAGCAGGATATGGTGCAGGTATAGAGTGGTTCTCCCCTGTCGGACCAATTCAGTTGATGTTCTCAAACCCTATCAACCCTCAGTCGGGTGATAAAGTAGCACACTTTGAGTTTACTATGGGACAAAGGTTCTAAGCGCTAATTAGGAGTGAGTGAAAACAACTTCAAAGCTCTCGTCTTCACAGGCGAGTTTTCGTAGTCCTTCTTGTGCTAGATAGAGCTTATTTTTCGATGTTATTTTGAGAACACCCTTTGTAAATTCCATACTAAAGTCAATGTTTCTTGGTCGATGACTCAGCAGAACAATACTAAGAGAGAGCAGGTAACTCAAACGTTTTGTTATCTCTTTCTTAGGAAGGAGTTGTTCGTACTTTTCAAGATGTTTCGGCGATGGGAGTTTGTTTCGCGCATATCTTGTCAGCGTTGCTATAAGGATGATCTCTTGATGCGTAAATCCATACTCCAGTGCTGTTTGTATAAGATAATAGGTATGTCTGTTCTGTGAGTAGAAGTGAATGCTTTTTCCTGCAGGGTAAAGTTTCGCTGCTATTGCAAAAGATTTTCTATACTTTTTATCTATTTCAAAATAGTCTGCTGTAAGGTCAAAAAGTTTCTTTGCCAAAGAAGATAACTGATTTGCAAACTGCTTGTCCTCAACATGTGCATCTAAAATATAACGTACAGAAGTATTATAATTATGTGGAAATTTATCTTTTGAATTTCTTAACAAATCAGCGAGATAGACTCCCTCTCTAACACCAACCCCACTTGTAATGACTTTACGAATAGTAAGCTTTTTGAGCACTCTTTGTAAAATGAGTGCTCCGGGCTTAATAACATCAAGTCTGTTCTCTTCTATATATTGCTCTTTGAGTTGTTTT
>JALUZQ010000006.1 GCA_027011725.1 Sulfurimonas sp.
ACACCACGGTGAGTTACAGGTATGCCAGCATACGCAGGAACACTGATAGCAGAAGTAATGCCGGGAATGATCTCGAAACTCATTCCACGCTCATGCAAATATGCTCCCTCTTCACCACCACGACCAAATACAAAAGGATCACCACCTTTTAAACGAACCACAACATCATGTTTAAGTGCATTTTGGTAGATGACTTCGTTTATTTCCTCTTGGGGAAGTGTGTGCCTTCCATCTTCTTTTCCAACATAGACAAATTCACAGCCGTCTTTTGCCATTTCTAAAATCTCAGGGTTGGCAAGGCGGTCATATATGATGACATCTGCCTCAGTTATCACCCTGTGTGCTTTGAGTGTAAGCAGTTCTATATCTCCAGGACCTGCTCCTGTTAAATATACTTGTGACATTATTTACCTTCCTCATAAAGAAATATTCCCGATGGTTTTTTGATAGTAAAGATTTCTCTTTTAACCCACCATCCTTTTGTATCTATCACTACTACCTTATTTGCATCATTGACGGAGACAAAGAGTTCTGGTCTTACATTTGACCATCTTATATGCAGTACTTTACCATTAAACTCAAATCTTTTGATGACTTTGAGAGTTTTTGTATCTATGATTTGAATGACAGGGAATTTTTTTCCGCTAAAGCTTACAGCAAGGTATTTTTTATCTGGTGAGAGTGCTGTAAATACAGGAAGACCTTCTGTCTTAATGGCTTTGATGAATTTAAAATCAGGTGTGTAAGCAAATACTTTGTTGTCACCAACTGCAGGAATGAAGACTTTTCCTCCACCAATAGACCAAAAACCAAAGTGTGGTACTTTGAGTACTGGTTTTCTGTCATCGAGTTTGAGTTGTATCTTCTCAAATTTCATTGTTTTAAGGTCAACAACACCAAACCAAGGACTTTGAAAAAAGCCGTTAATGTATTTATCGCCGGTAATCATTGCATCAAAAGGCATAACGCCGACATTTTTGAACTCTTTATAGAGTTTGAAGTTCGGTTTGCCTTTACCTGCATTCATATCCTTATAAACAGCAATGGCATCATTGTCCATTTCGGAGAAAATCAGATAGTTTTTATAGATCTTAATGCCCACATTACGTGAACCAGTTTTAAGCTTTTGAATTAGTTTCAAGTCACGTGTTAAAATATCGACACTCTTGTCATCATAGTTTGCAACAGCAACGTAATTTTTGTCTATGACAAAACCAATGGCACTTTTACTTGTTTTGTATTCAGCAATTTTTTTCTCACTTTCAGGGTCAAACTTCATAATGTAGCCATCACGTGAAATCAAATACCCGTCTTTGCCATAAAACTTCATAACACCGTGGTTCATGTTGTGCATATTTTGCATATGATTGCGTGGCAGGCCATTCTCTATGACGGCAACAGAAGAGCTTTCTCTCTCAACTACAAATACCTTTTCATGCTTTGTTTGTGCATTTAAAGGTGCAAAAAGCGACGCGATTATCGTTAGTGTATATAGGATTTTTTTTAGCATTTTATTTCCCTTCTCTTTCTTCTTGAGTTAAATAACATGATGGATCTTCACTCCACAAATCACCGGTGATTGCGTACGCTCTCGCGCGTGAACCACCGTTGCAGATGTCTATCTGTTTACATTCATGACAAATACCGCTGATTTGCTTTCTTGGATGAATGCGTAGCTCATCAAGAATCTTGCCGCCTTTCCAGATATCAGAAAAGTTTTGGTTGATGATATTGCCTACAATTAACGGGAAAAATGGATCAGGTCGAACATCACCTTCACTGTTAATGTTGAGCAATTTGCGTCCTGCAGAGTTTCCTCCCCATTTTACAAGTCTCTCTCTCATTTTATCTTTAAGATGTGGATATTTTTGTGCAAATTTATTTAAAAACATCACAGCGTCCATCTCCATATTCCCCGTTACTATCTCTATGTCACGTCCTGTCTCATAGTACTCAAAGGCTTTGTCGAGTATAAACGCAACGGCTTTGCGGCGTTGCTCTTTAGTGAGGTCCATTTTTAGGTTATCAAGCCCGCGTCCGGAATAAACAAGGTGTGAAACATATATTTTAGGAATGTTATGCTTTTCCGCCAAATCAAAAATATACTCTAAAGAGCCGATAGTGTCTTTTGTCATCGTAAAGCGTATGCCCACTTTTGCACCTGTTTCATTTGCTAGCAGTACCGCTTTGAGTGTCTCTTTAAAAGCACCTTTGAGGCCACGGAAGTAGTCATGTGTCGCTTCATCACCGTCGATGCTCACACCTACATAGTTAAAAGTATCGGTAATTCGTTTGATATTATTGTGTGTGAAGTAGAGCCCATTACTTGAGAGATAGGTAATAATGCCATGCTCTTTACAAAAGTCTGCTATCTCAAACAGATCTTTACGTGTCAGTGGCTCCCCACCGGAAAAGATGATAAATTTCACACCATTTTCTTTCATCTCAAGTATGGTCTTTTTTATCTGCTCTGTGGTGAGTGTGTCTACTTCATCAAGGGTTGATTTAGAGTAGCAGTGCAGGCATGAGAGATTACATCTGTTTGTAAAGTTCCAAATAGCGATGGAACCATCAAGAATTCTCTCTTTTTTATCTTCTACAACGGAAGATATGAGATTTGATAAACGAAACATTATTTTTTACCTTTATATGAAAGAATATAGTCACTGATTGTGTCAAGCTCTTTTGGAGTAAGATTGAGTTGTGTCATCACTGTTCTTTTATATCCAAAGGCTTTGTACATTGATTTTGGAGAAGCGATGTAGGCTTCTATTTCTGCTTTTGTCCTTTTTGCGGCGATTTGACTAAAAGGAGGGCCAAAAGCCATAGCTGTTTGATGGTGGCATCCCCAGCAGTAGGTCTCAAATACTTTTTTACCTTCTGTTTGGTGATTTGCCAATAGAGGAATACAGAGTAATAAAACGAAAAGAAAAGCTTTTTTCATAATAAATCTTTCTATTTAAATTTGTATATTGTAACCAAAGTTTACTTGAATTAAAGCTTACAAAAGCCGTAAAACAGGGAATTGTATTGGAATCAAATATATGTAAAGATTATAAGTAATGTTAATGGAAAATTGATTGATTTAAGTCAATGTCGAAGAAGAAAGCTATCTTTCCCAAAAGATGGGAAAGATAGAAGCAATTTATGCACCCGGAATAGATTGACGGTGCTCAATTGAGTAAGTAAATGTTGGAGTTGTTAAACCTTTGATGTATTTAACAAATTTTCCTGTTTTTGCTTCATAGATACCGATACGACCGGCATTCCACTCTGAAATCATTGTCCAGTGACCATGATTTGCAGGTTCAGCATGTAAAATACGAGGAATTATAACTTTACCTTTTTTGTCTTTAACAGTTGGTACTTTCCATTTATAAAGAATTTTATGTGTTACAGGGTCTGTAACAGTACCAATTTTTGTTCCAACAGTAATGATTCTGTCTGTCTCAAGTGTTTGTTTATTGATAAGGTACATTTTGTTCCAGTTTGCTGAACCACCAAGAACATTGTCTGACCAAATAAATGGAGTATGCTCACTTGTACCTACAAAGAGACCACCACCGGCAGTTCTTACATGTGCCACAACATCCCAGTTACTGTCCCAAATTACGACATCACCAACATTCATACTGTTTGTAGCATAGAGTTGACCATATCTGTCATTGTACCAGCTTGATCCTTGACCTGGATGCGGCTTGCTTCCCGGACCTGTGTAAACTTTAGCAACTAAAGATTTAGTTTTAAAGTCAACTACACCCATTACATCACTTCCTTGAGAAGCTTGCATTAAGTATCGACCAATCTCTTTCCCTTCATTTTCAAAACCATCATGAAGAATTTTACCGATGTTTGGAATATCTCCTACGATCGGAAAGTTTGGTTTAGAGTAATCTACGATATATACATGTCCGGCATCTTTGAGTGCAAATGCAATGTATGGACCATATGGAGTGTCATAAATACCAGCAACACGAGATGAACCGATATCTCCGTCCATATTGATTACAGAAGAAGTTGGGTACACTTTTAACGGCTCTAAGGTCATAGCATCCATTAAAATTGCTCCACCCGGTACGTAGTTACCAGCCATTAGGTATTTACCATCTGGTGATACTGCAAGACCACGAGAGTCAGAACCAACTTGGACTTCAGCAATCTTTTGTTGTCCTTTTGACGCAAGGTCGAACATTGTTACTAGACCTGAACGAGAGATAGAGTAAGCATAACGAGGTTGACGTTTATTTGTGACCGTTACGTGAACAGCGAAACCTGCAGGGTGTTTTGAAAGAACTTTCCCAGATGTACCATCAATAAAAACAACACGAGCAGCATCACGTTCTGTTACGAAACAGATGTCTGTTACATGTTTTACATCAACAGCATGCGGGTATTTTTTCATGAGTGCTACACGGTCGTTGAGCTTTTTCCAGCCTTTCTTCACAGCATCTAA
>JALUZQ010000007.1 GCA_027011725.1 Sulfurimonas sp.
TTATTACAGAGAAGACAGTGCAAAAGGTGGTTTTGGCATTGGACTTAACATCGTCAAATCTATCATCGAAAATGAGAATATCGAGCTAAAAATAGAGTCTCATCTCAAAAAAGGCTCTCTTTTTCTCTATATTTTCCCACCTCAAGAGAATTTATAATATAAATAAAACTAATTTTACACTAATTTTACACTCAAGAGATAAACTTGTTCCTGAAAATAAATAGGAGGAACGAGAATGAAGAAAACAGTAATGATTTCATTGCTTGTCGGAGCTTCACTTTTTGCTACGGATTACAGCAAAGTGATAACACATCCCGATGCAAGTAAAATGATTGAAAAAGATTTGTTAGCACCGCCAAAGGTTTACACAATGCCTAGTGGATGTATAACAAATGATCCTGATGCGATAGCTAGAGGTGAATATATCTTCCACAACCTCAATGGTAAAAAAGCGAAGAAAAATCCTCCAAAAGGTCTATCACGCAGACAGATGAAACCGGGTGTCACCTACCTTCCAGGTCAAAAGATCCCTTTCAAACAGTATGGAAACTGTGTTGCTTGTCATAATATAGAGAATGCAAAAGGTGCAGGAAATATTGGACCGGACTTAACGAACTACAAAGAGAACTTTGTAGACAGCGGTGCACGAACTCATGCCTTTGTCTATCAAAAAATTGCCGATGCACGTATTGACAATCCAGACACACATATGACCATTAACTTGACTACAAAGTTATTCACACCAAGAGAAATATGTGATATTACATCATATATCGTATCTCCAAAATAAAACAGAAGGAAAGTAAACTATGCAAAGAAGAGATTTTTTCAAAAAACTAGGTACAGCAACGGCTATTGCTGCAGTTGTTCCGACAATGAGTTTCGCGGCAGGCGACTCTAAACCAACAGGTCCAAATAAGATGGATTACCAAACAGCACTCAATGCTATAACGGGCGGAAAAACACCTGTCAAATCAGACAAGGTAAAACTTAAAACACCTGAAATCGCGGAAAATGGTGCGGTTGTTCCTGTTACTGTGACGGTCGATTCTCCTATGACACCTTCAAACTATGTCAAAGCTATTCATATCTTAAACGGTAAGAATTCAAATGCACGTTGTATCGATGTATTTTTAACACCTGCAAACGGTAAAGCGATGTTCTCAACACGTATTAAACTCGGCGGTACGCAAAATGTAACGGCAGTTGTAGAGCTGAGCGATGGTACATTCCTAATAGCATCACAAAGTGTAAAAGTAACTATCGGTGGTTGTGGTTGATTTTAATCTTTAACCAAAACGTAGAAAAAATATAAAAAAGAAGAGGATAAAAAAATGGCAGAAAGAAAATCACTGATTAAGATCAAACCAAAAAGATATAAAGACGGGGAAATCGTAAAGGTAAGTTTTATGGTAATGCACCCAATGGATACAGGAATGGGGAAAGATAAAAAAACAAAAAAAATCATTCCTGCAAAATATATAAACAGTGTCAAATTTGTTTATAACGGAAAAGAGATCACACATATGAATGTATGGGAATCTCTCTCAGTCAATCCTGTCTTTACGATTTATATGAAAGTCAACGGAAAAGGAAAACTCGTCGTAACATATACAGACAATACCGGCGAAGTGCATGAAAAAAGCAAAAAGATTAAACCAAGAGGATAATCAGATGAAAACAGGTATTAAAATAGCACTATCGGTTGCCATGCTTGCTTCATTATCTTTTGGTGGTGAGCAGTTTGCTATGAGTGACGCAGACCGTGCAATGTATGCAGAGATGTCAGAGAACAATCCTGCAGATATTATGGTTGCAGATGGTGAGGAGCTACTGGGATATATGGGTGGAGATGAAGGTCTTGCAAAATACCTTGGCGTAAGCGAAGATGACCTTCCTACATACATAGCAGGTTTTCCACGCTACATTAAAAAGTTCGACATGGTCGTTGGAATAGATCAAATGATACAAGCAATGATGGCAGATGGCGGGCATAAACCACTCAAACTTAAAAGTGGAAATATGTTCTCTCTCTTGGCATATGTAAAATCAATTGCCAATGGAGAAAAGATAAACATAGATGTAAATGCAAACCCACAAATGAAAGAAGCCTATGCTTTGGGTGAAAAAACATTTATGACAAAACGTGGTGGCCGTGGGCTCTCATGTAACTCATGCCATTCCCCTGACGTTGTAGGAAGAGTTCTTAGAACACAACCTCTTCCGGATCTAGGGGCAAACGGAGCAAAAGCTGCTGCGACATGGCCGGCATATAGAATGACGAAGTCATCGCTTAGAACAATGCAACGCCGTTTTCAGGGTTGTATGAAAAATGCACTTTTAAAAGTAATACCTATCGGTTCCAAAGAGATGGTAGCGCTTGAAGTATATTTGACAGATAAAGCGAAGGGTAGTGAAATATCTATTCCTGGTCTAAAAAGATAGAAGGCAGACAATGGAAATTTCAAGAAGAGACTTTATGCATATTGCAGCAATCTTTGGACTGGGAGCTGCTACAAGTAGTTTTGCAAGTACAAAATCAATAGAGCAGATAGGTCTAAAAGATATATATGAATTTGATTCTATGGGTAATTTTACACTAATGCATATTTGTGATTTGCATGCCCATATTAAACCGCTTTACTGGAGAGAGCCATCAACTTTGATCTCTGCTCCAAACCTGGTAGGAACACCGGGCTTTTTATGTGGCGAGTCATTTGAAAAGTTTTATGGATTAGAACCAAGTTCTTTAGATGCTTACTTTGATACATATATAGACTTTGAAGCACTTGCTCGTAAGTTTGGAAAAATGGGTGGTATTGCGCATATCAAAACACTCACAAACCACATTATTGCTGAGCGCGGAAAAGAGAATGTCCTTTTCCTTGATTCTGGTGATACATGGCAAGGAACGGGTGTTGCCCTGAAAAGTCGTGGTGAGGCCATCGTAAAAGCACAGAACTATCTTGGTATAGACACTATGGTAGGACATTGGGAATTTACGTATGGAAAAGAGCGTGTAAGAGAGCTTATAGATATGCTCGATGCAAAATTTATTTCACAAAATGTTGTGGGTGATGATCCTTTCTCCGATGAGTATGAAGAGCTGATATTTGAGCCGTATACTATTGAAGAGAGAGGTGGCGCGAAGATCGGTATTATAGGGCAGTCATTCCCATTTACTTCTACTGCAAACCCTAAAGAGTTTACTGAGGGTTGGAGTTTTGGTCTGAGAATGGATACACTCCAAGAGTATGTAAATGAGCTTAGAAATGAGAAAAAAGTGGACTGTGTTGTTGTACTTTCTCACGATGGCTTTAGCGTAGATCAAGAAGTGGCACGTCAGGTAAAAGGTATAGACTTTATCTTAAGCGGACATACACATGACCCTTCACCAAAACCTATTACCATTAATGACACTGTTATCGTTATTGCAGGTAGTCATGGTAAATATATAGGCCGTTTGGATATTGAAGCAAAAAATGGAAAAGTCAAAGGGTATGAGTACAAGCTCATTCCTATCGCTTCAAAAATCATTCCTGCTGATCCAGCTGGAGTAAAACTTGTTGATGAACTCTATGCACCATATGCAAAAGAGTTCAATGAGGTCTTAGGAAAAACAAAAGGTATGCTCTATAAACGTGATACTTTTTTCTCAACTTTTGACCAGCTTATCAATGATGCCGTGATGGATGAGATGAAGTGTGATGTATCGTTTACTCCGGGTTATAGATGGGGTACAACTGTACTTGCAGGTGAAGACATTTTAATGGACAATGTTTATGAGATGTGTGGTATTACCTACCCGAATGTCTATACATTTGAGTTAAAAGGTGCAAAAATAGCCTCACTCTTAGAAGATATAGCAGACAATGTTTTCAATGAAAATCCTCTCTATCAACAAGGTGGAGATATGAGTCGCCTAGGTGGTGTTACGTATAGTATCGCTGTAGCGAACAAACCGGGTCAGAGAATCTCTAAACTTATGATCGGAGGGAAGCCTATTGATTTAAATAAGACATATATTGTCTCATCATGGGGTGGTAACTTGCAAAAAGCGGGTGAAAATCTGCAAAAAGAGAAGATCCGTCCGGTATATGATGTAGTCCGTGATTATATCAAACGCAAAAAAGTTGTGGATGTAAGCAACAAAGGGAATGTAACGCTAGTAGATTACAGCTGTGGATGCCCAAAGAAAGGCTCTAGAGGCTGCTAAGTAAAGGTGATGGCAGTTGCAGCTGCCATCAGTATCGAGTATGTTATACATAAACGAACAACAGTATTATAACATACTCTTTATTTATAAATAAGGATAAGTAATGAAGAAAAATATGATCAAAATTGCAGCAGGAACAGCTGCCGTACTATTAATGGCTACATCAGCACACGCTGGTTACACGATGAAGAAAAAAGTTGGTGATGTTGATACAAAACTGACTATGTTTGGTTTTGCACAGCTTGAAGCAGTAGGCGGAGAAGGCATGCAAATAAAATATGCTGGTTCAGACGCTAAAGCTGATACTAATCTTGCATTCCGTGCACAACGTATTCGTCTTGGTTGGAAATATGTAGCGGGTAAAGTTCGCGGAAAAGTCTTTTTAGATTTTAATCAAAACCATTCAGACCAAAAAGCAACAGATGGTGCAGCTGTGCCTAAAATGATTAAAGATGCTTTCATTGCTTACAAAGTTCACAATGCATTCATTCCAAAACTTGGTGTTATTAAAATGCCAAATGGTATGAGTTTTACTATGCCGGGATGGAATCTTGACATCGCAGAGCGTGGTTTTGACAAGTCTTTGGTATTAGAGAGAAATATGGGTCTGATGATCTCAGGTCGTGGTATAGGCTTTAAAGGGAACAAGGTAAACGGCTTTGAAATGGGGCATGAACGTCCTTGGAAAGGTTTTGGATATGATGTGATGATAGCAAACCAAGCGAACAGAAGTCAAGCTGCTAAATCATCAAAAATGGGCGGAAACTCCTATGCAGTCCGTGGTATGTTTGACTACACGGAGAAACTTCACTTCGAAGCTTCATATGCATTGAGTGAGAATGCTGGTGGACTTGACCCTGTTACAGCTGCCTTGCCGGCAAATGCGGGACTAAATGAGAACTACTCAAACATTAACCTTGGTATAGACTCAAATCTTGGAAAGCTCAGCCTCAAAGCTGAATACACGACAGCACATAATATTATAGGAATAAAAGATTATGATGAACAAACTTTCACTGCAACTGCAGGTTATTTTGTCATGCCAAACTTTGAGTTAATTGCTAAAACTATTCAGGGTTCTGCTCAAAAAGGCGCAAATGCTGCAACAACAAAACTCGGAAATACCTATATAGGGTTCAACCTCTTCTTATCACAACCACACTCTGATTTTTCTCGTAAATCAAAGCGTATGAGAAACCAGCAAAAAGTTGTATTTAACTACATTGCTACAAATGGTTCAGGAGCATCTGAAGGTGCGGACAAATGGACAGGTCTGAGCGGATATAGAGCAAATGCTTTTATTGCACAGTACCAGTTTAAATTTTAATATATAGATAAAAAAGGAGTTACGCTTTGAAGTCACTTGTACTAATTATTTTACTCGTAAATTCACTCCTCTCCTTTGATTATAAACTTCACCCAAAAGAGGTCAGTAAAGATATTTACTGCTTCTTTGGCTTAGCCCAAGTGATGGATAAGCGTAACAATGGAAACATGTCTAACTCATGTTTTGTTAATATGGGGACCAGCTATCTTGTGATAGATAGTGGTCCTACATTCCAGTATGCTTCCCAAGCATACGCACAAATGAAAAAAATCAACAATCTTCCTCTCTCTTATGTTATAAACACTCATATTCATGATGACCACTGGTTAGGCAATGATTTTTATAAACAACAAGGTGCAAAGATCATAGGTCCAAGCAACTTTAAAAATCTCCCAAAAGCAAAGATGACACGTATGCAAAGAAGAATCTCTGCTGAAGCCTTTAAAGGCACACGACAAGCCTATCCGAGCATTTTCGTTGATGACAATAAAACACTACAAATAGATGGGAAAAAAGTTCTTATTAAGAGTGTAAACCATAAAGCACATACAGCAGATGATCTTTTCGTTTACATTCCAAGCAAAAAAGTCGTTTTTGCAGGAGATCTGGTTTTTAATGCAAGACTTCCCTCTTTGAGAGATGGAAACATCAACGGTTGGCTCACAGCACTGCAAGAGTTACGTAAAATGGATGTCAAATATATCATCGGAGGGCATGGAGAGAGTATAGATAAACGCAGCATAGATTTTACATACGACTATCTGAGCAAGCTCAAACACAGCCTTGTAAAGCTCCTCGATGAGGGTGTAGATATAGGAGATGCCGTAAACAAGGTTAAGATGCAAGAGTATAAAGATGTACCTTTTTATGACTCTATTCATAGACAAAATGTAGAGAGTGCATATAGAACACTGGAGTGGGAAGATGAATAAAATAATTTTAGTTTTACTAGCGAGTGCCCTGTCACTCTTTGCCTTAGAATTTCACAGCTACGAAGAGGCATTGAAGATGCAAAAAAAGAGTGGCAAGGTCATTATGCTAGATGTTGTAAGAAGTGACTGTCACTACTGCCATAAGATGGATGCCGAAGTATTTAACAATGCTCAAATGGCAAAATGGATCGAGCAAAGATTTATCCCCGTCAAACTTGATCTGGACTTTGATGAGATTCCTTTGGGAATCAAAGTACATTTTACACCTACTTTTTTCTTTGTCAACAAAGAGCAAAAGATCATCAAAACAGTCCCTGGTTCTTGGAGTATTCAAGATTTTAAAGATTTGACAAAAAATATAAAATAAAGGCGCAAATATGAAAAAATTTACACTCATTTTACTTAGCTTCTGTATTCTCTTATTTGCAGATACAGAGTATGCAGATCCAAAACCCTCCATTGACAATCCAAGACAAATCGTCTTCTCTGTCACGGGAGATTCTCCTGCTGCTCTTGATCATATACTCAGTGTTGCAAACAATGTTTTAAAGTTTTACGGACCTGAAAAGGTAGAGATGAAGATCGTCGCCTACTCAAAAGGTCTTGCTCTGCTTTACAAACGCAACCACGAGACAGCGCTAAGAGTTGATGCGCTTATGCAGTACGATGTTGAATTCGTCGCCTGTGGCAACACAATGCGCACACTCAAAGTCAAAGAAGAGGATCTTGTAGAAGGTTCTGTCATAGTTACAGCCGGTGTTGTTGAGCTCCTAGAGAGTGTCAAAGCAGGCTGGATATATATTAAACCATAGGAGACAATATGAAAAAATTACTACTTTTAGCTCTGGCACTGTTCTGTGCTGCAAGCTTACAGGCAAAAGGGGATCTGCATCTTTTTAGTATAGACAACAAAGATGGCAAAGTCACACCTTATATAATAGAAGAAGCACTTAATAACGGCGGCTTGCACGTAGAGCTTAACAGCAATATGATAGGCCCTTTTAAAAAGCAGTTTAAAGAGACAAAATATAAAGTTTTTACACTGATGACATTTTGGAGTAAAAAATACACCAAACCACTCGTTGACAAGTATCCAAAGGCCGGTGTATTTACACCAATGGGCATGGGAATCTACCAGGCAAAAGATGAAAAGACTCTGCATCTCTCAGTTTTAACGGCAAAGGCACAAGGAAAAATCGTAGACATTAAAGATTTAGCTCTTTTAAAAAAGATAGAAGCAGAGGTACTCGCTGTTATCAAAAAGAGTTTTCCAAATGCAAAACATACGTATAGTGAAGACAGCTTAAAAACATCGCATAATCTTGTTACTACTTACGAAATGGAAGTCGATCCTGATGATGATATAGAAGATGTACAGGATGAGTTTACGATGAACCTTGAATCTGCATTCAAACCATTTGGCTTTGTAGTGCCTCAGTATATGGATCTCAATGAAGTGCTTACAGAGGACGGTAAAGTAGAATCTCCGTATGATTTTTATCTTACTTACTCCATATGTAAACTGCCTGTTATCTACACTGTATCAAAAAGCAGACCAGAGGCCTCTGCCTTTGCTCCATGTACGACTATGATCTACAAGAAAAAAGGTGAAGATAAAGTTGTAGTAGGCTTCCCCGCGGTATATAACTGGCTCAGTTCGGCTAAAGTAGAAGACAAAGCTGCAAAAGCTGAACTCTTAAAAGCGCAAAAAGATTTTGAGTCAATTTTAAAAGAGGCAACAGAGTAAAAAATACCTCCCTTTATGGAGCGAACTAGTACACAAACTTGACATTCGCTCCGAAGTTATTGTAAAATTTCACATACAAAACGAAGATACTCTAAGAAGTCTCTTAATCTTTCCTACAACAAAATCCAAATAAAGTTAAGGCAGTTAACCCTATGAGCGAAAGCACTTCACCTACACAACAACCTCGAAAAAATTCTAAAAACAACAATAACAATAACAAAAAAAACAACAACTCAAAAACACACACTCCAGTCAAAGGTTCGAGCGTAGAAGAGCTGCGCAAAAAAAGCATAGAAGAACTTGTAGAGATAGCGACTGAACTTGGTGTTGAGTCACCAAATGAGCTCAAACGTCAAGATGTCATCTTTGAAATTCTAAAAGCGCAAACTGCTCAAGGCGGGTACATCCTCTTTAGTGGTATCTTAGAAATCATGCAAGACGGATACGGTTTTATCCGCTCGATTGACCAAAGTTTTAATGAGAGTATCAATGATGCTTACGTTTCAAATACCCAAATAAAACGCTTCGCTCTAAGAAACGGTGATGTGGTAACAGGTCAAGTACGTCCTCCAAAAGACCAAGAACGATACTATGCACTTATCAAAATAGAAGCCGTAAACTCCCTTCCACCTGAAGAGAGTAAAAAGCGTCCTCTATTTGAGAACCTCACACCACTCTACCCGACAGAACAGCTCAAACTAGAGTACCGTGAAAAAGGTTTAACGGGTCGTATGATGGACCTTTTTTGTCCTATCGGAAAGGGGCAACGTGGACTTATTGTAGCCCCTCCAAGAAGTGGTAAAACAGAGCTGCTCAAAGAGATAGCACACGGCATTACTACAAATCACCCTGAAGTTGACTTGATGGTTCTACTTGTGGATGAACGCCCTGAAGAGGTAACGGATATGGAGCGTTCTGTAAAAGGTGAAGTTTACAGCTCTACATTTGACATGCCTGCAAAAAATCATGTAAAAGTGGCTGAGATGGTCATAGAAAAAGCAAAAAGACGTGTAGAGATCGGACGCGATGTTGTCATTTTACTTGACTCTATCACTCGTCTTGCTCGTGCATACAACACTGTTACACCTTCAAGTGGTAAAGTCCTCTCCGGTGGTGTTGATGCAAATGCTCTGCACCGTCCAAAACGTTTCTTTGGTGCTGCTCGTAACATCGAAAACGGTGGGAGTTTAACTATCATCGCAACGGCACTTGTCGATACAGGAAGTCGTATGGATGAAGTGATCTTTGAAGAGTTCAAAGGTACTGGAAATATGGAAGTGGTACTTGATAGAAAAATCGCTGAGAGACGCATTTTCCCTGCTATTGACATTCTTAAATCCGGTACACGTAAAGATGAGTTGCTTATTGGCCCTGAAGTACTGCAAAAAGTGTTTATTTTACGTCAAATGCTCCATAAACAAGATAATGAAGTGGAAGCACTCAAATTTATCTACAACACTATGGGGAAAAAAGCGACGAACGAAGAGTTCCTTCAAAGTATGAATACGGACAAGTAGGTCGTGAAAGTCGGAGTATTTGACAGCGGGATCGGCGGACTTACAGTTGTCAAATCACTGCTTAAGCACAAACTCTTTGAAGAGATCATCTACTTCGGAGACACAGCCCGCGTTCCCTATGGAAGTAAAGACAAAAACACCATTGTACGCTACGGCATTGAAGCGGTAGAGTTTTTCAAAAACTTTGACATCGACCTTATCATCGTTGCCTGCAACACAGTCAGCGCCTACGCGCTTGAAGAGATGCGCGAAAATGCCTCTTGTCCTGTTATCGGTGTGGTTGAAGCCGGTGTGCTTGCAACGGCAAACGCAGTAAGTAAAAAATCATCAAATATTTTCATTATTGGAACAAAAGCAACCATAAACTCCAAAGCGTATGAGCATGGGCTTAAAAATCTCGGCTACAATTGCTTAAGTACAAAAGCTACCCCGCTTTTTGTACCACTTGTGGAAGAGGAGATATTTGAAGGGGCTATTTTAAACGCAGCGCTTGAACACTACTTCAAAGATGTGACAACTCCCGATGCTCTCATTTTAGGATGTACCCACTTTCCACTTTTAGAGAAGCAAATAAGTAAGTATTTTGAAAACAGAACAATGCTTATCCACTCCGGAGATGCAATAGTTGAGTATCTCAAAGAGAAGTTTACACTCCAAGAGAAGTTTGAGGAACCAGAGCTCAAATTCTTTGCTTCTGAAAACCCTGAATCTTTACGAAAAACTGCACAAAAGTGGCTCTATGATAAATAATTTACAAACAAAAAAAATTGCAATCTTTGGCTATGGAAAAACGACAAAAGCCCTTGCCAAACATCTTACAAATGCCACTTTTTACGATGATAAGTGCGAAAAAGAGTACCAAGACAGTGAGGGAAACGCCATCAAACCATCCACTGCGTTTGAGAGTGAAGCGTATGAATTTGCAGTGACTTCCCCCGGAATTCCACCTGCAAATCCACTTATACAAAAAGCGAAAAATCTTCTCAGCGAGTATGACCTTTTTGCTGATACAGAGCCACTCAAAATATGGATAAGTGGTACAAATGGCAAAACAACTACAACGCAGATGATGACACATTTACTAGCAGACAAAGGCGCACTCGCAGGTGGAAACATTGGCACGCCGCTAGGAGAGCTTGATGGAAACGCAGCTATCTGGATACTCGAGACAAGCTCCTTTACCATGCACTACACAACACAAGCAAAGCCAAACATTTATGTTTTGCTTCCGCTGAGTCCAGACCATTTGAGTTGGCATGGCAGTATGGAAGCCTATGAGGCAGATAAACTCAAGCCACTTTCAATGATGCAAGAAGATGACATTGCCATCATTCCTAAAAAGTATTCCCACACGCCAACAAAAGCAAAACTCATCAGCTATGAAGATGAGCAAAGTCTTGCAAAAGAGTTTGGCATAGATATGCAAAAAGTAAAATTCAAGGGTGCTTTTTTACTCGATGCACTTTTGGCAATGGCTGTAGAGAAACTTCTTTTTGACAAAATTGACTATGAAAAGATAAACAGCTTCACACTTGACCCTCACCGCCAAGAGGAACTGCATGACTCACAAGGACGACTCTGGGTCAATGACACAAAGGCAACCAATCTTGACGCAACCATTGCCGCAGTCAAACGTTACCAAGACTCTTTTATACACCTCATTTTAGGTGGTGATGACAAGGGAGTGGACTTGCATGAGCTCTTTGCATTTTTAGCACCAATGCAGCTAAAAATATATGCCATAGGCTCAAACAAAGAGTGCCTTGTCTCTCTTGCAAAAGAGTACAACATCGCTTGTGTAAAATGTGCTAATCTGCTAAACGCAGTCGAGATGATAGATAGCGCACTCAAAAAAGATGAAGTAGCCCTGCTCTCCCCAGCAGCTGCAAGTTTGGATGAATTTGACTCCTATGCTCATCGGGGTAATGATTTTAAAAGTGCAGTTATGCTAAAATAATTCCATATTACATTGGAGTCGATTTTGAGAGAAGCATCAGAAGTACTAGCAAGAAAATACCGTCCGTCAAACTTTGATGAGCTGATAGGTCAAGAGACCATTGCTCAGACACTCTCCCTTGCGCTTGATTCCAACAGACTCTCTCACGCTTATCTTTTTTCAGGACTTCGAGGAAGTGGAAAAACCTCTACTGCACGTATATTTGCAAAGGCACTCATCTGTGAAGAGGGGATGAGCCATCAGCCATGTGACAAGTGCTCGAACTGTGTTATGGCAAAAGAGAACCGCCATATGGACATCATCGAGATGGATGGAGCAAGCAGCCGTAAAATAGATGACATTCGTGATCTCATCGAGCAGACAAAGTACAAACCTGCTGTTGCACGTTACAAGATTTTCATCATTGATGAAGTCCATATGCTTACAAAAGAGGCGTTTAATGCGCTGCTAAAAACACTTGAAGAGCCGCCTGAGTATGTAAAGTTTATCTTAGCGACTACTGACCCGCTTAAACTTCCTGCTACCATTTTAAGCCGTACACAGCACTTTCGCTTTAAAAGCATTGCGACAAATAAAATCGTCGATCACATCGCACACATATTACAGCTTGAGGGCATCTCTTATGAAAATGCTGCCCTAGAGATACTCGCGCGTAGCGGAAACGGTAGTCTGCGTGATACCCTTACACTACTTGATCAAGCCATCATCTACTCAAAAAATCATGTCGATGTCCAGACTGTGACAGATATGCTCGGGCTTGTTGATCCAAAATTCATTACAGACCTCTTTAATGCCGTTTTTGCAAAAGATTACGCAAAACTTGTAGAGTACACGAAAGTGCTTGAAGATTATGAGAGCGAAATGGTTGTTGATGAGCTCATTGCTTATCTCAAAGAGCGTATGTACAACCAAGATGCCCTCTTTTCTACTTTAGTGTTAGACAGATTCTTTAGAATTTTAAGTGAGTCAAAGTATCTCTTTAGCATAAATGCAGATGGCTCTTTTGTGCTTTCTATGATATTTTTCAAGATGATTGAAGCGCTGAAAATTCGTGAAATAGACCAGATGATAGAGTCGTTTCAAAAAGACATTACCCGTCCGGAGATTATTACACCAATCCAAACGCAGCCAGAGCCCGTAGAGGAAAAAGTCGCCACTCTCAAAGTGCAAAGTACAACACCGGAGATGAACGGAGTTGTCGCACAAACTACAGAAGCAGTGCAGACAGAGCAGACTCCAACAGTAGAGACAAAAGAAGCAGTGCAAGAAGCAACTCCTTCAATAGAACCCACACCAGAACCTATAACACAAGCTGTAGCAGAAACCCCACAAAGAGACGAAGGCTTAGAAAAGTTTGAGCAGCTTATAGCTCGAATTCAAGACAGAAACTACGAGCTTGGAGAGTGTTTTAAAAACAACATCCACTATGTCTCTTTTGCAGAAAACACCCTCACATGGGAGAGCTGTGCCAATGAAGCGTGTAAAAAAGCACTCAAACACGGCTACTCGGTCATCAAACAGTTAGTGCGTGAAGTTTTTAGCTTTGAGACAAAAATCAAGGGTGTAACCTGCACAAAAGAACCCGAAACTACGCAAAAAGAAGAACCAGTTCAAGAACAGCCTCAATACCAACAAGAGCCTCAAAACATAGACATCCCGCAAGAGCCTCAAATTATGGGTGCACAAAGCGGCTCAACAGTAGAGGACATAGAAATAGGAGGAGGAGCATCTTGCGTAGCAGGATGTAATGAACCCTCAGTTCAAGATGAAATAAACGGCGATGACATCACAAAAGAGCCGATGGTGCAAAAAGCCATTGAGATGTTTGAAGCGAAAAAAGTGACTATACAGTCAAAGATTTAATCAAAAAAAATCTCACTACAACAGATGTTCTCTTTTTGACAGTACTGCAGCAGCTCCACAAATGGGGTTGTGTTACGCTTTTTTATCGTTGCAAAGCGTGACTGTGAAATATTTAAAAGCGCAGCTACATCTTTGTCATAAATGCGCTCTTTTGCACTTGTAGCTAAAAGACGCTCTTTTAAAACGACAATAATCTGACGAAAATCTCTCATTTTCACTCCTGCGATTCAATCTCATATAGAAGTGAAAATATATACTACAAAGTGAAAAAATCTCAAAAATATGTCAGATTGTTATTTTTTCTCTTTTTGTTTCAAGCGCTTCACCAGATTTTTAAAAATCAAAGATATTTTTAAAAACTCCGTATAGTGTTGTATTTGTATAATCGCATCGTAGTTCTTTTTGTTGATCTCTTGCATATACTCGTCCAAATGTTGAAGATCTTCCAAAAGTGCATCATGCAATTTTTTTATATACAAAAAGGCAACTATCCCAAAGAGTACAAAAGCGAAGAGGACTTCCGCCCAGATTGTATTATAGCTATCTAGTATTTGCAAAATGTTATCATGTTCAGGGCTCAGATGTTCGAGTAACAGATCTTTGAGTAAGACGTATGCCAAAGCAAAGACAACACTAAAGAGCCCTATAACAGCAACAAAGAATTTTTTATAAATATCTTTTTTTAAATCTAACAAAGCTTGTAACCTATGCCTCGCACTGTTTGAATGTACTCTTTTGTTTTATCTGGATCTATCTTCTCTTTAAGACGATTTATAGCGACATTGACTGTTTTGTGT
>JALUZQ010000008.1 GCA_027011725.1 Sulfurimonas sp.
AAATAGGGGAACGTGAACGGTAGTTCTCTTCAAGTTTGAAAACAGAGACCCCTTGAAAATCTTGGTCGAACTCTATAATGTTTCGGATGTTCGCACCACGCCAGCCATAAATACTCTGGTCATCATCGCCGACCACACAAAGATTACTGTGTGCCGTGCAGAGCTTTTGCAGGAGCTTGAGCTGCAGTTCATTCGTATCTTGGTACTCATCTATCATAATGTATTTATAACGTTCAGAGGTTGCTTTTGCAAGTTCTGGATTCTCATCAAGAAGTCTGTATGTCATTGCTATAAGGTCATCAAAATCAAGAAGATTGTTCTCCTGCAAATATTTTTCATACTCCCCATAGACCTCTGCAATTTGCTTATAGTTAAAGAGTTCTGTCTGCTTATAAACATCATCGGGAGAGAGGAGTGAATTTTTGTAGCGTGAGATTTCACTTGCAACGAGTTGTGTAGGGAGTTCGGAGTTTATTTTTTTGAGTATTCTCTTTTTATCATCCGTATCAATAACGACAAAGTTATTTGCACGTCCAAGCAGATGGATGTTAAACTTTAAAAAAAGCAGACCAAACTTGTGAAAAGTACATAACAGCGGAGGGTAGGCAGCATTTTCTATCATTGCTAAAGAGCGTTCTTTCATCTCTTTTGCTGCTTTATTAGTAAATGTCAGCGTTAAAGTATTTGAAGCAGGAATACCCACAACTTCTATCAAATACGCCAAACGCGAAACTATTGTCGTCGTCTTACCACTTCCTGCACCTGCCAAAATAAGGACAGGACCTTCCGTCTGTTTGACTGCATTTGCCTGCGACTCGTTTAATTTTTCAAATATTTTTTCCATTTACAACCACTGTTTACTTCAAATTAATAATATTATAACAAAAAAATTTGAAATTATTACAAAACTATTGCAATAATTATAATAATGAGTTATAATTTTGCTATTATTAATACTTATAGGAATTATTATGTTAAGAGATTTTGCTAAATTACAGACTTTTTTAATGGTTATCAAAGAGAAGAGTTTTTCTAAAGCATCGGCAAAACTGGGTATTTCACAGCCTGCTGTTACACAACAAATTAAATTTATTGAAGACTATTTAGACACAAAAATAGTCGAGAGAAAGAAAAACGGTATAGTGCTGACAAAAGAGGGAGAAGACCTCTACCGAATCGCTCAAAGACTTGAAAAGGCGATACAAGCGAGTGAAAAAGATCTCTTAAAGATCATCAACAAAGAGTTCACTTTTGTTATGGGTTCATCCTTTGCCATTGGAAACTATGTGCTTCCAAACTACTTGGGTGAGATCAAAAAACGTATTGAGAACGAAGTCTTTATGAATGTCGATGTTTCAGAAAACATCATCAATCAACTGCAAGATAAAAAGATAGATGTGGCTCTTATTGAGTCACCTGTACTACGTGATGGCATCATCTATCGTGAATGGGTTGAAGATGAACTTGTAGTATTTTCAAACCAGCCGATCAAAAAACATCTCTCTGCTGATGATCTGTTCGATTTTGACTGGATCTGTAGAAATGAAGAGTCTCATACAAGACGTCTGACTGCAGAGGTCTTTGAAGAGATGGGTGTCAACTGCAGTAACTTTAATGTTTTAGGTGTTCTTGCAAGTCCGACATCTATTAAAGAGTCCATTATGCATGCGGATAAAACAGCAGAGAGACCTTTGGTTTCTATTATGTCACGTCACGTTATCAAATCAGAGATAGAAGAGGGAAGACTTTTTGAGGCAAAACTCAAAAATCATAAGATTACAAGAAACTTCTACATCGCTTACCTAAAAGAGAGAAAGCACGATGCTTTTGTTGACAATGTCGTCAACTACCTTCTCTCACTTCACAGAGTATAAGAGCCTTTGCTCTTATAGCTTCACAACCCTTACTTCTTTAAAAACTTCGAATTCTCCGGATTTGAGAGAAAAGAGGCCATTGAATTTTTCACACCCTTCTCATCAACACTTTTTGGCTCTGTTTTTACAGCAGGCTCTATAGCAAGATTGATAAGTACCGGAGTTTCATCAACGATGACTTGAATAATACTTAGCAGCGGCACACTCACAACGCTTCCAAAGTTATCACTCCCAAAACCTGCTTCAAATATCAAATACCCATCTTCTATTCTTGCAGTCTCAAAGGTATAACCTGCAAGAAAAAAGAGTGTCAAAGGACGGAACTCGCTGTTAATCTCTTCTGGGAGCTGAGGATTAAATGTTATCTCTTCAATTTTACATAAAATGCCGAAATTTTGCTCTTTTTGAAAGAAGAGCGCTATAAGCTCCTCTATATTCTTTTTCATCAAACGTGCAAAATCTTCATCTTGAATTATATTCTCTAACAAACTATTTCCTCTATTTTTTTATTGCGTATTATATCAAAATCTATCATTGCATTCATCAAAGCCATCGCTTCGAACTTCCCAATATCATCTGCATATATCTCCTCTTCAATTATCCTACCCTCTAAACGCAGCCGCATACGTGTTGTACCGTTTAAAAGAGCTTGCTTTGGCGTAATCCAACTGTTTTTATAAAGAAAGGCCACATTTGCGATAGTAGTATCAGTAAGAAGACCATTTTTCACAATCAATACATCATCCGCATCCTCTTTTTGCGAAAAAAGAGCATTTAGAGCACTTCTATCGGCATATTTTTTAGCATATTCTATGAAATTGTCTTCAATAAGTTTGAGTTTTGTAACACTGCGTTTAGAATAAGGATGGTAACTCACTTCATAACCCTCTGCATCATAAACTACTCGACAACGGTACAAACCACTCTTTGGAGGGTCTAATATTTCAGAAAGTTCAATGACATTTTTTCCAATAGCACTCTCTAAACGCAGCTGATGAAAAGGGAGATAAAAAAGCACTCCATTGTGTGCTTTTATGGTCTCTAGAAATTTTTTATTCACTAAAGAGTTCTGTTGAAAGATATCGCTCTCCCGTATCACATAAAATAGTCACAATGGTTTTACCCTGAAACTGCTCTTTTTTAGCGACTTGCATCGCTGCATAAACATTTGCACCAGCAGAGATGCCAACCAAAAGCCCCTCTTTTTTTGCCAACATTCTTGCTGTTTCTATGGCATCTTCATTACTTACCTTTATGACCTCAGCATAACAATGCGTATCTAAAATAGCAGGGACAAAACCGGCTCCTATTCCTTGTATTTTATGAGGTGCTGGTGATTCACCTGAGAGAATGGCAGAAGCTTCTGGCTCTACTGCAAACACAGCTATATTTGCTATTTTCTCTTTGAGTACCTTTGATGTACCCGTAAGTGTTCCACCTGTTCCAACTGCCGCTACAAAAGCATCGAGTTTGCCATCACAGTCTCGGAGTATCTCCTGCGCAGTTGTAAGTTCATGTATCTCTGGATTTGCAGGGTTTTCAAACTGTTGAAGTATGACAGAGTCTTCTGTTTGTGCTTGGAGCTCTTTTGCTTTTGCTATAGCTCCGTTCATCCCTTTTGCTGCAGGCGTGAGGACAAGTTCAGCTCCAAGTGCTTTAAGCAGGTTTCGTCTCTCAATGCTCATAGAATCAGGCATAGTCAGTATGAGCTTTAGACCCTGTGCTGCACAGTTCGCAGCAAGGGCGATTCCCGTGTTTCCGCTTGTTGGCTCTATAATAGTCGTATTTGGCTTTATCTTCCCAGACTCAAGACCACGACGAATCATATTGAAACCTATTCTATCTTTGACAGAACTTGTCGGGTTCATAAATTCACACTTTCCTAAAATCGTTGCTCCACTTAACTTCGAAGGAGTATTAAGTCGTACCAATGGAGTGTTTCCCACCAATTCAGTAATATTGTTTGCAATGTTCATTTCATGCCTTTTAATGTATAATCGTAATCTTATTATACTAAAAATAGAGGTTACAATGGCTATATATAGTAGTGATGGCAAAAAATTGGTTGGTGTTGAGTATGACGTGGTTCCTCAAGTGGGTGATATCATCGATACAATGCGCGTGCTCTCTACGGATTATAATGCAGCAGGTGAGTATGCAGTTTTTTTACTTGAGCCCAATACACGGGTAACATGTTATATATTTGATGAAATATTCATTATAGGAAAAGAGAGTGGTTTTGAGAGTCTGAGTGATGCGATAACAGCTTGGAAAAATAGTGAAATTTGAATAAATAAAAGTGGTGCGCAGAGGGGGAGTTGAACCCCCACACCCGAAGGCACAACGACCTCAACGTTGCGTGTCTACCATTCCACCACCTGCGCATAAATGTGGTATAAAGTGTCCGACTCCTAAGAGCCGGACTGAGGTTTACTTAATTTATCGAAAAACGATTAACCTAAGTAAGGGTTAGCGTAAAGTGCGATTAACGCAATTACTAGTGCATAGATAACTTG
>JALUZQ010000009.1 GCA_027011725.1 Sulfurimonas sp.
TTTATATGCTTTAATGTGAGGACAAATCCTCGCTGCGCTCTGAGCCTCAAATTAAAGCATATAAAATTTTCAAGCTCTAAAAACTTATTAATAACTAATGAAAAGGAAAAAATAATGTCAAAATTTAAAAATGTAACAGTAGTAAAAGAGGCAAATATCTACTACGATGGTAAAGTAACAAGTAGAACAGTAGAGTTTAGCGATGGCAGTGTGAAATCTTTAGGAATTATGCTTCCTGGTGAATATACTTTTAATACTGCTGATAAAGAGATCATGGAGATGATGAGTGGTGAGCTCGAAGTAAGACTCCCGGGAGAAGAGACATTTAGAGAGCTTCATACACCCGAGACTTTTGAAGTGCCTGCAAACGCTGCGTTTGACTTGAAGATAAAGAGCGTTACAGATTACTGCTGCTCTTATATCAAGTAGTTTTTACACCGCGTATTTAGAAGCGAGTGAATTTAAAGCATTCACATCGAGTGCTCCACTTACGCGCTCAACTTCACGGCCATCTTTAAAGACTATGATGGTTGGAATACTTCTAATGTTAAAGCGTGCACCCAAATTTTGCTCGTTTTCAGTATTTACTTTTGCAAAAAGCGCTTTGAGTGGAAAGTTTTGTGCTGCACGCTCAAAGTTTGGTGCCATCATTTTACACGGACCACACCACGGTGCCCAAAAATCAACAATAACAGGAAGTTCACTATTTACTATAACTTCATCAAACGTTGCGTTTGTGAGTTCAAGTGGTTTGGTATCTAAAAGTGATTGTTTACATTTTCCACAGTTTGCTTTTTTATAAGAATCTTTTTTTGGTACATTATTTACGCTGAGACAATGAGGACATACTACTCTCATAGCTGACTCCTTTTTTTGTTTGAATTATACTATTTTCAAAAGAGATGAAATGCTACCTGAGTTACAAAAGTTGTTTTGTTAGGCTTCTTGTTTGAAAGATTCTATTCTCTCTGCCATTCCAAAGTCAGGATGCTGTTTTGGTTCTAGTACAACCTGTGCCAATGTCTTGTTCTCTTCATTGACAACTATTGGAGCCAAAAAGTTGATGGTGGATTTTTCAAGTGGTTTTTGGATGAGAAGTATGTTATAGACTGAAAGTTTACTCTTATCATCAATTTGGAGTGTTTGTTTGACATCTTGAGGAATTTCAAATTCGTATTCTCGAAGCATATAGGGTTTTACTAAAATAAAAGAGATATTCTCATTATTAACGTCAACCATTTTAGAAAAAATATCATCTATCTCTTCAATTTTCACATCCGAAGTCTCTTTGAAGCCGAGTATTTCACTTACAACTTTATAATGCATCTCTATCCTTTAAAATGAACCCTCTTTATATTTTAGACTCTTTGAAAGTACATAAAATGAAGCGTTCTTTATAGTTGATATATTATAGCACGCTCCAATTCCAAATGCAAACATATTTTCATCATAAATAAGTGCAGCACCTTCACTCATATCGAGCAAGTGTAACTTCTCTTCATCTATAAGTCTGGCATCAACTACCTCGCTAAAAGAGAGTGTAAGTGTTATCCAGTCAAAATCTCTGTTTGCATCTTGAAGTGCAAGTGTAAGTTCTATTTCACTCGCAGAGAGAATCTTTACTTCGCGAAACTCTGCATCTTGAAAATTATTAAAGCGTTTGTTAAACTCTTTAAGCTGCGTTTGAAGCAGAGGTCTCATTCTATTGACACCCTACACACTCCATAGATCTGTCTTCTACATCATTTGCAACTTCTGGTGATTGAGAACGCAGGTAGTAGGTAGATTTCAGTCCGAGTTTCCAAGCAAGCATATAGATCTCATTGAGGTATCTTCCGCTTGCTTTATCGAGAGTGATAAAGATGTTGAGTGATTGCCCTTGGTCTATCCATTTTTGTCTGATAGCTGCTGCTTTTATCAAAATAGTCTGGTTCAAATCATACGCAGGCGTATAGTAGCTCCATGTCTCAGGGGAGAGATTTGGCACAACCACAGGAATAAGTCCACTTAAGTTCTCTTCTGACCACTTGCGTTTAAATACCGGCTCAATAGCCTGTGTAGTTCCTGTAAGAATAGAGATAGAGCTTGTCGGTGCGATAGCCATAAGGTAACCATTTCTCATTCCCTGTTTTTTTACTTTTGCACGGAGTTCATCCCACTCATATTTTGAAGCAAAGAGCCCGCCGCGGTCAACGAGGTTGATAACTTCTGCGTTTGCATGGTCTTGAGGGAAGATCCCTCTGCTCCATTTACTCCCTTCAAATTCAGGATAGGCACCCTTTTCCAAAGCAAGATCGGAAGATGCAGAAATAGCATTGTAAGAGATAGCCTCCATCACTTCGTCTATTTTATCGAAATGCTCTTGGCTTCCCCACATAATACCGGCTTCTGCAAGCATTTGAGATTCACCCATTACACCAAGACCAATAGAGCGACTTCTTATATTTGTGCGTTTTACCTTCTCAACCGGGTAGAAGTTCAGGTCTATTACATTATCAAGACATCTGATTGCAGTCGGTACGATTCTATCTATGTCCTCTTTTGTATTGATTTTAGAGAGGTTTACTGAAGCAAGGTTACATACCGCTGTTGCACCGTCAATTTTCTCTTTTTCAACGACAAATATCTGCATACCGCCAAGTGAATCAAGTGCCGTTACTTTTTTCGCAGGTTTTTCGATGCCACTGTCAACTTTTACAAGTTCATTCTCTTCATAGCTCACACTCTCGCCATTCTCAAATATGAACTTGATTTTGTAGTGGTTTGGCTGTGTGTTTTGAAAAATTTCAGTACAAAGGTTCGAACTTCTGATAACACCGAAGTGATCGTTAGGGTTTGCACGGTTTGCATTGTCTTTAAAACAGAGAAACGGTGAGCCACTTTCAAAGTAGGATGTAAGTATCTTTTTCCACAGATCTTTCGCTTTTACTTTCTCTTTTATAATGCTCTCGTCTTGTTCAAACTCCATATAACGTTTGTTAAAAGCTTCGCCGTGAAGTTCTGTAAGTTCACGTACATCGTATGGGTCAAAAAGTGTCCAGATGGCATCTTCTTGTACACGTTGCATAAAGAGGTCATTGAGCCACATTGCAGGGAAAAGATCATGCGCACGACGACGCTCCTCACCAGAGTTTTTCTTTAGATCCAAAAAGTCATTTACGTCTATATGCCAAGGCTCTAAATAGACAGCTATGGCACCCTTACGTGTTCCAAGCTGATCGACTGCTATGGCGATGTCGTTTGTTATTTTCAAAAATGGAATAGTTCCACCCGCTGCGTTTTTGTGTCCGTCAATAAATGAACCCATAGAGCGAACCTGTGTCCAGTCCCAGCCGATACCCCCGCCAAACTTGGAAAGCATTGCCATCTCTTTGTAGGCATCGAAGATTCCTTCGATGTTGTCAGGAGTAGAACCGATATAACAAGAACTGAGTTGATGACGTGGTGTTCTTGCGTTTGAGAGTGTAGGTGTCGCTAACATCACTTCAAACTTACTTATCATGTTATAAAATTTTATTGCCCACTCTTGACGGTTCTCTTCGCGTTGTGCCAAGAACATTGCAATGGCCATAAACATATGTTGTGGCAGCTCAATAGGGTTGGCATTTCTATCTTTTATCAGGTATCTGTCATAGAGTGTTTTTATGCCGAGGTAGTTGAACTGTAGATCACGCTCTGGTTTGATGTGCTTTTCAAGTTCTTCAAGGTCGTACATCTCTTTTAAGCCTAAAAGAATACGTCCCTCTTTTTCCCCTTTTTCAAAATACTTCTCTAAAGAGCAGTATCCTGTAAAACCATTAACTTGATGGTAGAGGTTGAAAAGAAAAAGACGAGAAGCAACGAAAGTCCAGTTTGGTGCATCGATGTCAATTTTATCTACTGCTGTTTTGATGAGTGTCTCTTGGATCTCTTTTGAGGTTATGCCATCACGAAAGTGTATCTGTGCATCTACTTCAAGTTCACTCTGGCTTACATTTGCCAAGCCTTTGACAGCTGCAGAAGTATATTTTTGGATCTTTGAAATGTCGAGAGGTTCTGTTCGACCATTTCTTTTTATAACTGTTATCATTCACATTTCCCTAAGATAATATTTTGATCGCTCAAGTAATTATTTGTAAAATAATTGCCTGAAAAATCGCGGTATAAAGTAATAGATTTTAGCTAAAGTATATTGTAGAAAAGTTTAAATTGGAGTAATATTTTTACGAATTGAAAAATATAATTTTATTTAATGTTTCATATAACGCATACGCGTTATATGAAGTTTTTGTCTTCTTATTAGCCAAAGACTCTTTTGAAAATATTATCTACATTTTTTGTGTAGTAATCATAGTTAAAACACTCACGAATCTGCTCTTCACTCAGTTTGCTTCTGAGCTCTTCATCTG
>JALUZQ010000010.1 GCA_027011725.1 Sulfurimonas sp.
TTTTAAACTCTCAGTACCCATCGATGTGAATACATTTCGTGATATCGAGTCTGCTAAAGTAGATTATTTGAAATCACAAGTCATTAAAAAAGATAGAACAAGAGAGCTTAGTGCTTTGTATGATCAGGTAATGAACAACATTAAAAATTTTGACAAAAAGATTGCACTGAGTCGTGAAAATAGAAAGCTTTATAAGAAGCTGCTTGATGATACGCAAAAACTCTACGCAAGTGGTTACAAAACAGAGTACGATGTCAAAACATTGACAAATTCTCTGGCAATTCAAAAGTTAGATACGAAAATATATAAGATAGACAAACAGTTAGAGCTCTTAAACCTCTACGAAATGTACATAAAGGCAGGAAAATAGTGAGTAAGGTGAGATTTAGCGAGTATATGGGCGAGTGGCTCTATGGTGAAGATGGCTACTACGCTACCTATAAGAATATAGGAAAGAGTGGTGACTTTTACACGGCAGTCAGTACGAGTAAATTCTTTGGCGGGACGATTGCAAAGCATATTGTTTCCCTGGTAGATGAAGGGTTTTTAGCATCAAACGCAGTGATATGTGAGATAGGCGCACACCATGGCTACTTTTTAGCGGATGTGTGTGAGTTTCTTTATACTTTGCGTCCTGAACTGCTTGAGAGCTTTCAATTTGTCATCATAGAGCGTTTTGATGATTTGCAAACGCAGCAGCGTAACTATTTTGAAGAGAGTTTCGGTGATGTCGTGCAACTTACTCACTACAAATCACTCAGTGAACTCAAATGTGACAATGCCTTCTTCATCGCAAATGAGATCTTTGATGCTTTTCCTTGTGAGCTTTACTTTAAAGGCAAGGCTGCAACGGTTGAAAATCATAACGTAACATTTGATCTTGATGATGACTGGGTAGCAGAAAAAGCAAAAAAATACCACAAAGACAGAGGTGAAATAGCTGTTGGTTATGAGGCTTTTGCACAGGAAATGGCTGCATCTTGTAAAAAGTTCGAGTTTATGAGTTTTGATTATGGAGAGATGTCGGCACGCCCTGATTTTTCTTTGCGTATTTATACAAAACATAAGGTCATACCTTTCTTTTTACCTGAGAGTGAAGAGGATTATATTCCTAGAGAAGAGCTCTTTAAAAAATCAGATATTACTTATGATGTAACATTTGCACATGTTAAAGATGCCTATGAAGCAGCTGGGGTTTCATTCGTGGAGTTTAAAGCACAGATGACAGCCTTAGTAGATATGGGAATACTGGAACTCTTAGAGATATTACAAAAGAATGTAGACGAGAAGATTTATAAACAAGAGCTTGAAAAAGCAAAAATGCTCATCATGCCTAACTTTTTAGGCGAGCGTTTTAAAATGATACGCTTTAGGAAAGAGGACTCCTAAAGAGCCTCTAATATTTTCATCAATTCTTCTGGACGATTTGAGTTTTTGATAGCGTTCTCGCGTGAGATGACCTTTTTTTGTAACAGTTCAACCAGCTGTTGTGACTGAGTCGTCATATGTGTCTCTTGTTGATTGAGTTGCATTTGTGAGTAAATTTGGTGTACTTTATCTTCGCGTATTTGGTTTTGAATAGCAGGATTGGTGATGAGTATCTCTTGTGTTGCAACCTTTCCTCCACCTATACGAGGTATGAGAGTCTGTGATATAACGGCTACAAGTGAAGAGGCTAATTGCGCACGTATTTGTGCTTGTTCCTCTCCTGCAAAAACATCAATAATACGGTTAATAGTACTTGGAGCAGAGTTTGTATGGAGTGTTCCAAAGACAAGGTGACCAGTTTCTGCTGCGGTAAGTGCTGCACCGATTGTTTCAGCATCACGCATCTCCCCAATGAGAATAACATCAGGATCTTGACGTAATGAATACTTCAGTGCTGCTGCAAATGAGTCAGTATTTGTACCGACATCACGTTGTGAAAAGAGAGACTTAATGTTTTTGTGTACAAACTCGACAGGGTCCTCTATGGTAATGATGTGCCGGCGCTCTGTGAGATTGATCTCGTGGAGCATAGAAGCAAGGGTAGTTGACTTACCACTTCCGGTAGGTCCGGTTACAAGAATAAGACCCTTCTCTTTTTTGACAAGCTCTTTAAAAATAGGGGGGTTTCCATACTCATCAAGTGTCGGAATGTCAATAGGAATCATACGAAAAGCACAGCCGATTCCATAGATAGTACGGTAGTAGTTCGCACGAAAACGCCCGATGTCTTTAAGCTCAAATGAGAAGTCGAGCTCATTGTGCTCTTCAAACTCTTTCTTTTGTTTGTCCTCTATGAGCGAGTAAGCCATCTCTTCGACATCTTTTGCATTAAGCACCGGAAGATTAAGTGCACGAAGCTCTTTGTCTATTCTTATCTGCGGTTCACTTCCTACGACTAGGTGCAGGTCAGATGACTTAAACGCAAGAACACTTTTAAGCAGTTTCTTGATATCAAGCCGTTGGTTTGAACTTGTTTGTTCTTCTGCAGGGTTACTCATAAAAAACTCCTTTGGTAATTTTCTTCATTGAATCCTACGAGGAGTTCATCATTAAACTCTACTACAGGACGTTTTATGAGCAAGTTCTCTTTACAAAGCCACTCTTTTTGTCCAGCTTCATCAAGGTTGAGTTCTTTGAGTTTGAGATTTCTGTACGTAGTGCTTCGTGCATTAAAAAGAGTTTTGACACCTACTTTTTGACTCCACTCTTCGATTTTTTCACATGGCAACTCTTGCGTTTTAAAGTCGAAAAGTTCGTACTCTATATTGTGTTCTTTAAAAAATTTGAGTGCTTTTTTTACACTGTCACAATTTTTGATGCCATATACTTTTATCATTGCGTTTACTCTATGATCTTTGGAACGATGAAGAAGTCATCTGCACTTTGCGGTGCATGTTTTAGAATGTCTTCACTGATCTGAGGGTTGGATTGAGGTATGTCTTCTCTGAGTGGTGTTGCACGCTCATCCATAGCAAATGTACTCTCTACGCCCTCAGTATCAAGTTCACTGAGGTTATCTACAAAACTTACAATCTCTGAGAGTTGTTCAATTATCTCTTCGCGTTTATCATCGCTTATACGTACGTATGAGAGCTTTTCTAATCTTGTTAATAGTGCATCATCTACTTGCATTTAAAATCCTATAGAAATTTGTTTCTTCGATTCTATCATAATTTGATAAAACTTTAACTTACTTGTGGGTAATATTATGCACTTTAATAAAATATTTGAGAAGGAACGATTTTTGAGCTTAAAAGAGAATATTGGAATGGTAAAAGAAGAACTTACAGCAGAGGAGCAGTTTTTTGAAAAAGCTGTTGTTACTGAGAAGTTTGTAAAAAAGTATAAAAATGTCATGATAGGTTCTGTTGTTGCTATTGTAATAGTCGTAGCAGGAAATATCGTTTATAACATTAACAAAAAGAGTACACTAAACGCAGTGAATGAAACACTTCTGACTCTTGAGTCAAATCCTCAAAACAAAGAGGCTCTCTCCAAGTTAGAGTCACTCTCTCCTGCACTTCATGATGTGTGGCTCTACTCTCAAGCAGTTGTAAAACAAGATGTAAAGACCTTAGAGAGTTTACAAAACTCTAAAGCACCGCTTATCGGTGGTTTGGCAACGTATGAAGCTGCACAAAACAAGCAAGATAAAGCAAAACTTGAGTCATATGCACAGACTCAGGGGGCTATTTATAGAGATTTAGCACAAATTGAGCTTGCACTTATTTTGATGAATGAGAACAAAATTGCAGATGCGCATGAAAAACTCAAAATGATAAGTATTGACTCTCCTTTGGCTTCTGTAGCAAAAGCTTTGATGCACTACGGAGTTAAATAGTATTGAAAAATAGTAGCTATGTAGTTTTAGTACTCTTCGTGGGTGCACTTTTTTTTACTGCGTGTAGTACCAAAGAGGTTTATGAGCCAAAAGTGGTCTCAGGGAAGTGGAAAAAGTATGCTCCAATGGAGTCTGAAATAGTTGACCGTTCTCTAAACGCAGCACTCCTTGAAAATCAAAAAGTGTTGAGTGCAAATGGAGAACTCAATGTAAGCATTCCTGAAAATCAGCGTATTATCTCTTTGAGTGATGGGTGGGTGCTGAGTGCCTCTATTGATGGTAATCTCACATTAACATCAGAGAGTGACAGTTCGGTAAAAAAAGAGTTTATGCTTAAAAATACCATCGCGAGTGCAAGTGTCAAAGATGATATGCTTGCCGTTATGTTTGCAGATGATGAGATAGCTCTTTATGATATTCCCTCAAAAGCACTTCTTTTTAAAGAACAGGGTGGAAAGTCCATAGCTTCTGATATGCGTATAGTCAATCCTTACTTTATGAAAGGGCTTGTTATTTTTGCGACA
>JALUZQ010000011.1 GCA_027011725.1 Sulfurimonas sp.
TCTCTACTTGGCACATATTTACTTCCCTTCAGCAAAGAGCGAGTTCTTTAGACTTATCCGCTCAAGCACCCCAGCGCCGCAAAAACCGCAAATCATCGCTACACGCCGTGTCTTTGATGATCCAAACGCAGTAGAGTTTTACTACCGACTAGAGAAGATCCACTCTACAATCGTGCATAAAACACATATGACCTTTAAAATAGACGACAGTGTGTTAGCACGTTTTGAGGAGCTTTTTATCAAACCAAAGTGGGATGAGAAGCCGCATGTGATGGATTATGATGTAACTACGAGTACAAATCCCATTTTAGAATTTGCTCAGATTCCGGTGCGTTCTCGTTATCAGTTTTTGCTTGATAATTCGCACTTTATCATTATGACCTTTATTCGCGGGCCGGTTTGTCGCGGGCAGATAGCCCTCAACGTCATTCATGACCATTTTTGGGTGATGTTTCGTGACCCTGAGCATGACATCGGTGTGCTTAATCCGAACTTTTTAAAAGAAGAGGCGCAAAATCTTACGCTTCCTATTGCGGATGTGAATAACCCTATTATAGAGGTTTTAAGCAACGCCTATAGAGAAAAGTATGCACACTACTACAGAGATAAACGCAGCGTTATGCAAAAAGAGTTTCCAAACGGCGTGGACTATGACTCCATTTGGAAAGGGAACAAGCCCTCAGATGCACCGCTTTTGACAGTCTATCGCCACTTTGACAGTGCATCTGTAAGCAAAGGCATATTAGGCGAAGAACCACGCACGATGTGGGTCATAGACTATGCACAGTTTGAGCGTATCTACTACACACTTGTAGCAGGATATGATGTCTATGGAAATGTCTCACATCAGGCAAACATTCGCCGTTATATGGACTACCTGCGTTTAGAGGGAGAGTTAAACTTTTTAGACTATATGCCGCAAGAGCAGCGTTTAGATATGTTCCTCTCATGGTACATAGGTGATGACTTTTTTAGTAACAGGGACAAAAGTCTTATTGAAGATCTGCCAGAGGGCATTGTTTACAAAACAAAATACCAAAAAGATGAGTTTATCACCCACATAGTCAAGCAGCATATACTTAAAAGCACAGGCATTGCGTTTGACGAGGTAAACTATGCAAAGCCTTACGCGGCAGATGTGAAGATGCCAAAAGCATATAAAACACTTGATGATTATATGCAGGCCATCCACTCCATTGCCCGATCGGGAAACAACTTTGTACGTTTTGTGACTGACCATAAGGCAAATCTGATATTTGTCCGTGTCGAGCTGCCTGATGGGAGCTTTACTACGAGGTACCTTGTCATAAACAGGTGGCATGACAATGTCAACTCGATGTTCTTTGAAGAAGATACTCTCAACCCCAAAAAAGATACGATGGACATCTTAAAAGAGAGTGTAGGCTCGTACCCCAATGCTTTTGCCATTATTGAGTTTAAAGATTTGGCGCGCTTTTTGGAGCTTATCAAAAACTATGATGGCAGTGAAGCAGAGTCACAAGAGCTCAAGCACTTTTTCATTAGCCGCTCAGACAAAGAGTTTTGGAACTATTATGACTGGTTTCAAAAAGAGTACGATGAGAAAGAGCCTCTTCGAGGTGGTTTGTATGATCTTAACAGATACTCAAGTAAAGTATGGAGCAAATAATGGATGTAGTTCTTCTAGTCAAGTCAATCGCAGGACTCACGGTAATTTTAGGCATATTGCTCTTTATTTTTCTCTACTCTCCTAATGCGAAGAAAAAGCAAAAGGAAAAGAAAAAGGCACAAAAACGCTACACTACCCCGACGCCACCAAAACCAAAAACAGACTGGAAGAGTCTTATAAAGGTTCTACGAAACCGAGAGTCAAGCACAGAGGAGCTCAAAGAGGCGTTGGACTTGATGCTCAAGTACCATGGGAAGATCCCTGACAAGCTCGGTATTCGTGTAAATCCTGAGTTTGACAAGTATGCAGAAGCGATCCTGCGTTTGTGCAGGCATCCAAATACGAACAAAGATCTCATCATAGATTTTGACAAAGAGTTAGAGCGAAGGAATCCGGAGTACATCAAAGAGATCAATGATGCACTCACAAAGGGGTTAAACTCCAGAGGGATTTAGGAGTTTATATGTTATTTTTAGCAGTTGCCTCTTTTACCGCGGCAAGAAGCTCTTCAAATCCGACCTCACTTGAGTGTTCTACTTTTTCAAGTAGATCAAGCGCTGCGTTTAGGTTTCCTTGTTTTGCCTCTTTCATAGCTTGTTTTAAGCCTTGATGCACTGTTTCATGGTGTTTTGAGATGCTTGGAATATGTGAACTTCCTTTAAGAAGTGTTGATGTGATTTGGCTAAACCATCTTCCAAAGCGGCAGCTGTTCTCATCTGCAATACTCACTTCTTCTTGTGCTATAATGGCTTTATATCCTGTAATCTTGAGTGCAATATGGTCGATTTTACCGTTACTTACATTGAACTCGTTTGTGAGGTTCTCTGTTTTTGCTTTGATCTCGTTACTGTTTTGAACGACCATATTGATGTTGTCACTAAATACATCGAGAATCTCCATCACTCTGCCTGTCTCATCGGCAAATGTGTTACTGATCTCCATCATAGAGTTTGAGTTTTGTTTGAGTCCGTTGATGTTTATCTCTACCTCTTGGGTTGCTTTTTGTGTACGCTCTGCAAGTTTTCTTACTTCATCGGCAACCACGGCAAAACCACGACCATGCTCACCCGCACGTGCTGCTTCTATAGCTGCGTTTAGTGCAAGAAGGTTTGTCTGGTCTGAGATGTCTTTGATGAGGTTAATGATCTCTGCAATGGACATAACGCTGTCGTTGAGTGAGTTTGCATCATCACCAAGAGTATTTGCATGTTCTTGAATGTTCTCTATAGTAGAAGAGATTTCTTGTGTCTGCTGCGCAACATTCTCCATCCGTGTATTTGTCTTTGCATTAAGCTCGTTGATCTCTTCAAGCTGTTGCAAATTCTCTTCAATGGTTCCCTGTAGGAAGTGCGCACCACTGCTGTAACTGTTGATGACAAGATCTTCAAGACGATTGTCCTGTGCGTCCTCTTTCTCTGTAGTAGTGTTTTGAGCAGATTGGAGCTGGTGAAGCTGATTTCTTAAGTTCGCATTCTCCTCTTCAAGACTCTTAAGCCTCTCTTTGTAAGCTTTTTCAAGCTTCTCTATCTTTGCATTACATCCAAACATTACTACCCCTCTTTAATTTTTTATAAATCTTATATTTAGATATTTTAACACAGAAAATCTAAATCGAATCTGCTATGGAGCCTTGAAATATAAAAATATTGTATTTTTGTAATTTTTCTACATCATTTTGCTCTTCTACTCCGGTAGCTATGATGTCTATGTCGAGCGAATTTGTGACAACCTGCAAAGAGGCGATGGCATCTTGGGACTGGTCAAGCAAGAACTGTGCATCTGCTTTGATGTATTTTGGATTGATATCTTTTAAATATGAGAAGTCGTTGGCACTTCCGGTGTAGGAGTGAATACCAAGTGCATACCCATATTTTCTAAAGAGATCGACATACCCAAGAACAGTTGCTGTCTTGTGCAGGGCAAAGCTGTCTGCTATTTCAAAACAGAGATTTTTGAGTACCTTTTTCTTCTGTTTTTCAAGGAGTGTCGCTACTCTCTCAAAGTTGTTCTCCTCTTCTAAAAATGCCTTTGGCAGACGTATGGAGTAGTTGATGTGTTGGAGCTTTGCATGGTATTTGTTAAAGAGTACTTCCATCACACTCAAATAGAGCGGACTGACCACTCCCAGCGTAATTGCCGGAGCGATGAAAGAGTTGTAGCTGTATCTTTTTCCATCTTGGTCAATAATGTCAAAAGAGACAAACTTGTGCATAAGCTCTTTTGTGCGTATGTTCTTTACAGGAATGAAGTGAAACTCAAAACTGTGCTTTTGAATACTCTGCTCAAGGAGGCTGCGCCATTGTGTTTTGGTAAGAGACTCTTCGTTGTCTGAGTCGTCATAAAGGTAAATATTACTCTGTTCGGCATTCTTTGCATGCAGCAGTGCCGTATCTACACGCGTGAGCAGTTCAGCCGGCGTCATAGTGTTCTTATATCGGTAAAGCCCGATACTGAGTGAGGCCTGCGTTTGAGGAATGTTGTTTTTCTCCAACAGCTCTACAAAACGTTCTTGGATGTGCTCTGCAATATGACGTGCATTTTCTTTGTCTGTATTTGGCAGCATGATGATAAACTCGGTTCCATTCACACGTGCGCTGATACTCTCTTCGTTGATGAGCGTCGCATTTTTAAGAATTTGTGCAAATTCATAGAAAAAAGCATCTGCTTTTTGTCTGCCGAGTATTTGGTTGATATGTTCTGCACCGTCAAGGGCAAGGAGCATAATGACACCGCCTTCTACTTTTCCTTCAAGCTCTATGAGTTCGGGAAGTTTGAGCATAAGGTAGCGGCGGTTAAAGAGCTTGGTCACAGGGTCGTTGTACTGGAGCTCTTTGTTGCGTTTGAGTGCTTCTGTGGCTTGTTTAAATATCTCTCTTACTCTGCGCACCATCGAGTTCATAGCATTTGAGACCTCTTTAAACTCCGTTGTGTAAGGCTCTTCCTCTTCGATGATAAATTCATTGTTAATAATCGCTTCGGCTTGATGCTTGACACGTTTGAGCGGTTTGAGAATGAAGTGCAGCATAACGGCAAGCACTATAAGCGAGATGATGGAGACAAAGGCAAAGAGATAGAGCAGGTTGATAAATATTTTATAGAGTGCTTTGTATGTGAGTGTGACATCCCCGACAACTGTGAGTTTTCCGATGCTCATCCAGTCATGTGTTACCTCTGTTGATATAGGCTCTATATGTAAGTTTGAAAGTTTGACAAACCATGCAGGAACACCCTCTATGGGGTCATTGTCCTCTTGTTTATAGCTATATGTGTCTGTTTTGAACTCTATCATCTTGTAGTAACCACTGTCAAACGCAGCGTCTATAATACTTTTGACAACGGCAGGAACTTTATCGGGTGTAGCGCTTTTGTCCTGAGGCGCTGCGTTTAGAATACTCTTCATTATGACCGCTTTGTTCGCATTGTTGGCAAGTTCACTGCTGAGTGATGAGATGTTGTTGACAGTCATCTGGTAAAGACTTTGGAGCATATCTTTTTTGGCTGTTTGGTAGTTTTGCACCATTACAGCTGCCAAGATCATCAAAATAAGTAAGGAGACCGCAAGTGCCATCTGTTTAAAAAGTGTCATAATTTTTTCCTTTGCATGTCAATTTCAAGTTTTTTCCATTTTTTGGATTTTGGTCCGGTGTCACCGTTTATCATCTTAATCATCTTAATAAGATCAGGACGCTGTGATGCCGGGAGTACGCGAGGGTTGTTGTTTCCTAAAATAAGAATGTCGTTTTTTGATTTTGGATGGGGTGTTTTAAGATAGGCCAAAACCATATGTGCGAGCAGCCGTCCATGCTTATCACGATAGACAACGTAGGTGAACTTCATTTTATGTGGATCTACACCGAGAGCTTTGAGGATGTAGTACTTCGTGATGGTGTAGTCTTCACAGTCGCCTCTGTCTTTGCCAACAAACTGATAAAGTGTCGCCCAGTAGTCACTTACCCCATAGACGTGCATATCGCTGTCATATTTGACACGGTTCACCCAGCTGTTTACGGCTTCGAGCTTTACCGTGTCATTGGCATCTTTATATTTGTCTATGAGATCTTTTTGAATGGAGATAAATCGCTTCTTTGCACTCTTGCCATACTTTTTCTCTGCTTTTATCTCGATGTCCTGTGAGATAAGACGTGCATTGAGTAGAACCGATAAGAGGATAAAAATACTCAGTAAAAGTTTCATTGATTAATTATACTAAAATTAGTGCTGTCTTTTATTAAAACCTGAGGTTCCAAGCTTGGCATTTGCTTGAAAATCTTTTGCATAGGGTTTGAGGTAGTGCGGTACGGCACGTCCTTTGAGTTTCATAATGTCCTCAAGCATCACATTGGCAATGCTTTGAGCATCGATGTTTTTGACTTCGCTGAGATAGGCAAAGAGCAGTTCTCCTTGTCTTTGGAGGGAGATTTTCCAGGTAGAGTCGGTCTGCTCGTATATCCATAATCCAAAAGCGTAGAAGTTTGCAAACACTTTTGGCGCTTGCGTGCCGTCATCCCAGAGCAGTTTTACAGAGCGTTTAAAATTGCCGCTGTTGTAGAAAAGATCCCAAAAACGTGCAAAGCGTTTCATGATCTGAATATCTTCAAAACTCAGCTGGGAATTTTTTAAAATATCATAAGGTGGGATGTCGCTGTAAACCATGCCAAAAGTGATATCGTGACGGCTTATGTGTGTGCCTGAGAGCTTTTTGAGTATGCCTATTTGTATCTCACAGCTGCTTATCTGCATCAGCTCATCAAGGTTCGCTCCAAAACTCTCCAAGCTCTCTCCCGGAAGTCCGACAATGAGGTCGAGGTGGATGTGCGCCGTTGTCTCATTCTCTAAAAAAGCGATGTTCTCTTTGATCTTGTCGAGTTTGAGCTGTCTTGAGATGTTGTTTGCTATTTCAAGATTGAGTGTCTGTATGCCGATCTCTAACTGCAAAGCCCCGTGAGGAAAGCTTTTTATCTTCTCTCTTAGTGAAGCCGGAAAATGGTCGGGAATGACTTCAAAATGCGCGAAATAGGGAGGCTCTTTTGCTAAAAAGAAGTCGAGTATGCGGTTGGCTGCTTTCATGTTGAGGTTAAAGGTTCTGTCAACGAACTTGAAGTTTCTTGCACCCCTTTGCCAGAGTGTCTCAAACGCAGCGAGGACTTCATCAAGGTTAAATGCACGTACTTTTTCATCCATAGAGGAGAGACAAAACTCACACTCAAATGGGCAGCCGCGAGAGATCTCTACATAGATGTAACGGTTTTTAATGTCATCGTCTGTGTAGTATTTGTATGGGAGTTGTATCTCTTTTAAGTTTGGCAGGCTCATGCGACTGATGCGCTCTTGAGGTTTGTTCTCAATGATATTTTTACAGAGCTTGTAAAAAGCAAGATCTCCTTCGCCTTGAATGATGTAGTCGGCATCATCATAGTTGACACGAAAAGGCAGGTAGGTCACTTCAGGGCCGCCAAGTACGATGGTCGTCTTTGGAGAAACCTTTTTAATGATGTGAATAAGTTCACGAATCTCTGAAGCATTCCAAATATAGACACCAAGACCTACGATGTCGGGTTCATGGAGCAGGATCTTCTCTGCTACAGTTTGTATGGCATCGTTGATGCTAAACTCTAAAATAGTCGTATCTTCTTGAAGCTCCTGCATATTTGCATAGATGTAACGAAGCCCGATGGCACTGTGGGTAAATCTTGAGTTAAGTGTAGAGAGAATGATTTTCATAAAGGAAGTTTAGCATAAGTTTGAATGGAAAAAAGTTAGGAGGAAAAACAGCCGAGAGTAAAAAGGGGGAAAACTCGGCTGTTTTAAAAATTTATAGGAGTATATATCTCTTCTTATGAAAGGGGGAAAACATAATCGAGATGTTGAAATTATAATAATTATAAGTTAATGTTTGGTAAACGCTACTTATTTTTCTGTACTTCCTCATACTCATCAAGCATTGCGTCAAGTTCATCAAAGAGTTTGCTTGATGCTTCTTCCATTGTTACAAAGTTTTGAGTGATCTTTTTAGGATGGTCATACTTGAGCACTGTGCCGTCATGAACAAAAAGCATATTTTTAAAGACACTGTTGTGTACGGTTGCATGGTTTGGTTCCATTGCTTTAAATGATGGAGTTTTTCCAAAACGCTCTGCACCCGGACCTTGGTACCATTTACCAAGACGGCAGTTGTAGTGGTCTGGGAAATTTGCCTGCTTATTCATAGACAAGACAGCTGAGTAAGCAGTTGATTTAAAGAGAATATGATCGACTTTTACCAGTGTTGTAAAGAGACGATTTTGTAGTCTGATGGCAACTGTGTGAGAGCCTTTTGCCAAAGAGTTCAGCTCTGTAAAGGCATTTTCAAATTCATCTATGGCAGCATTGGACTCTTGTGCAATGTCACTGATTTCATCAGAGTTTCCACGCATATCGTTTGCTTCTTGTTGAAGGGTTGAGATGGTTATTTCTATTTCATTCGTTGCTTTTTGGGTACGTTCTGCAAGTTTACGTACTTCATCAGCAACTACGGCAAAGCCACGACCATGCTCACCTGCACGTGCTGCCTCTATGGCTGCGTTTAGTGCAAGAAGGTTTGTCTGGTCTGCAATGTCTTTAATGAGCCCTATAACCTCTGAGATCTCGCGAGAACGGCTCTCAAGACTGACTATGCCCTCATGTGAAGAGCTAATGAGCTCCACAAGAGTCGAGAGCTTTTGCGTGATATCTACAACACTAGAGAGATTCTCAGCCGCTTGGTCCGCTGTTTTTTCAGAGACATCGACAATGTTTTCAGCGTCATCAGAGGCTTGAAGCAGGTCGTTTTGAATGATGCCAAGTCCACGGGCAACTCCACCTCCAAGACGTGTAAACTCATGAGAGAGTTCGCCGAGCATTTTTGTCTCATAACCGCTGGCGATAGAATCGATAGCCTCATTGATTTTTGAAGCGGTATAGTTATAGATACCGTGAAGACCTTGAGGGAAAGCGATTCTGTATGTTTTTCCATTTGATGCAGCTTCGATGGTCGTCGCAGCATCACGCATAAAGGCTTCTGTCTGGTCAAGCATGTTGTTGATAGACCACGCAAACTCTGATATGTCTGAGCCATCTTCCGGAATGTGTGTGACACGTCCTTCAAGATTTCCTTTAGAGGCTGCATCGACAACACCTTTCATGTTTTGTATCAACTCTGATGAGTTGTCACTTCCAGCAGGTATGAAGAGTGATATGAGCAGTGTCATGATGAGAATGATAGCAAGGATATAACTTGCACTAACAAGTGCATATATGGCCGTGCCTAGCAGTACTACTACAAGGAGAAGTGTTTGTTTATTTTTGAATAGAGATGATAAATTCATCATATGAGACTCCTTCTTTGTGTAGTAGATCATTTAAAACTTTTTCTCCGGCTGCGATCCCGCCGCTGCGCTCTGCTTGAAGCATCTCGGCATAGAGAGGTTTTATTAGCTCGAGTGCAGAGGCTTTTGGTTTTCGTCTCACTGAGTAGTATCCGACAATATTACCATTAGCATCAACGGAAGCAGTAACATTTGCAATGACCCAGTATCCGTTGCCATTTTTTGTTTTGTTGATAACGTAGGCGAAGATCTCCTCTTTATTTTGAATGCGATCCCAAAGGAGTTTAAAAACAGTTTTTGGCATATCGGGATGGCGGACTATGTTGTGGGGTTTTCCCAGAAGTTCACTCTCTGTATATTCTGCCATCGTCATAAAAATCTCATTAACGTATGTCAGCCGACCTTTCGTATCTGTTTTTGATACGATAAAGTCATCTTCTTTCATCTCTAATAACATTAGATGTTTCCTTTCAAAAAAATAATGTAAAGATATTAACATAAATCTTTATAAAAAATGCTATATTTGCGTTTATGTTTAAATTATTGTCGTTTTTTTATTATTTTTATTTCTCTATTGTCGGAATCTACATTATATTTTTACCAAAAGTGCTCAGCGAAGTAGGGTACAGTGCAAGTGAGATAGGTATCATTTTCGCTGCTTCTCCTTTGGTGCGTTTTGTCTTGCCATTTTTATTTATGCGTGGGCTGCATTTGAGTGCAAATATATTTAAAAGTTCACTTGTGCTCATAGTACTGAGTGCCTTTTCTTTTTACTTTTCACTGGAAAACTTTTGGATGCTGCTGTTTTCAAATGTCGCGATGGGTGTTGGGATGAGCTTGGTTTTGCCTTATGTGGAGACTATTGCCTTACACTCCATAGGAAAAGAGCGCTATGGAAAGTCTAGGCTTTATGGTTCACTTGGCTTCATTCTTGTGGCACTTGTGTTGGTAAAGTTTTTAAGTTCTGCCTACGTTGCGTTTGACTTTTTACTCGCACTGACGTTCATCACGGCACTCGTTGCGTTTAGAGTGCAGCAACTCTCACAAAAAGAGGAAAATGGTGTTGATGAAAAACTCTCAAACGACATCCATCTTTTGCAAGATTGGCAGCTTTGGGCTGGTTTGGTACTGATGCAGATGAGTTTTGGAGCATTTTACAACTTCTTTACCATTTATGAGACAGATCATGGCATCTCTTTAGATATGACGGTCTATTTGTGGAGTTTTGGAGTCTTTATTGAAGTGATTATGTTCTTTTTTCAAGGCAAGTTGCTGCACTTTGACCTTTTAACTATTGTGCGTTTTACCATACTTGCCACAACACTGCGTTGGTTTTTGGTCTTTGTCTATCCGACTGATCTTGTCGTGCTCTTTTTTGCGCAGTCGCTTCATGCACTGAGTTTTGCTCTTTTTCACTCTGCGGCCATTAGCTACCTTTTTCATTTGTATAAAAATAAGTCACTTGCACAGCAGCTCTTTTCGGGTATGGGGTATGGTTTGGGAGGTTTAAGTGGTGCGATGCTTTCGGGATATATTTATGAATACTATCCGAAGTATTTGTTTTTGAGTTCAAGTGTTATTGCGTTTGGGGCGTTTGTGTTTATAAGTTTGTGGAGTAAAAGGGTGAAAAAGGAGGGTGTGATTATGGACTAGTAGTCCATAATCAAGTTTGCCGTTAATGTTGTATCTTTGTTTTCTAAACCAGGAAGCGGTTTATTTACATAGTCGATTTTATAGCTGATACCTGCTGAAAAGATGTCAGATATCTTTGTAGTAAAGGCTGTTTTTGATGTAGCGAAGTAATTTTCAGAGTCTTCAAGATCTCCTCTAAGTCCTAACTCTTGTGTAAATTTTAGGTTATTGACAATATTCCAGTTATAAACACCTTGTGCTCTATACCCTGTATAATCATTTGTATCGTCACCATTTGCAGCCGGTAGATGGTAATCATCTTTAGAGTAGAGGATGTTGGCTGTAAGACTCAAATCATGTTTGTCGTTTTTTATAGCCTGGTATTTCGCACCCGGACCCGTGTAGAATTGGGAATCAAAGCCTGAATAGATGTCAGATTTATACCCTATGAGGTAGTTAAATGCAAAAGTCTTTGTAAATGAGTAGTCATAGTTACCCTCAATAAGGTACTTTTTCTTGTTCTCTTTATCATCTGCGCTTCCGTATTGTCCATCAAGCTTGAGGCTTGTTTGGTGTTTTCCCCATGCTTTTTTTGCATTTGCATCGAGGTTGAAAGTTTTTGTTTTTGTATTACCGTCTGTTTGGATGTAACCGAGTTCTGTATGTGTGACGAGTACGTCAGGGTTCTTGTCTGCTGCTTGTGCGCTTAGCGCTAATGTTGTGAGTGCTGCTGCACTGAGTAATATTTTTTTCATATATTTTTCTCCTTTTGTTTGTAAGTTTAATTTTCTTTGTCTGTATGAATATCCATTTGAGGATACGGAATAGAAATACCTTTTTCATCAAATGTCAGTTTCACAGTTTCAAGCATATCAAAATAGACGCCCCAGTAGTCATCGGTAAGTGTCCATGCCCGTACTACAAAGTTTACGCTGCTGTCTGCAAGTTCGCTGACCGCTACGAAAGGCTCTGGCTCACTGAGAATGCGTTTGTCTGCTTTGACGATCTCCATAAGCGTCTCTTTTGCAAGTTTGAGGTCATCATCGTAACCTATGCCAAAGACATGGTCGACCCTGCGTTGTTCTCTGTTTGAGAAGTTGGTGATGTTGCTACCGATGATGGAGGAGTTTGGCACAATGACCACACGCTTGTCAACAGGTGTGATGATGGTAGAGAAGAGGTTGATGTCTGTCACCTCTCCGGTTACGCCGCCTGTCTCGATGACATCTCCGACCTTAAAGGGACGAAAGAGTATGATAAGCACTGCCGCACCGATGTTGGAAAATGAGCCTTGCAGGGCAAGACCAATAGCCAAAGTGGCTGCACCAAATACTGCTACAAATGAAGTCGTGTTGACTCCGAGCTGGTTGAGTGCTGCGATGACTACCATCAACAGCAGTGTAAAGTAGATAATACTCTCACTGAACTCGACAAGTGTTTTGTCTATCTTTGCTTTGTGCATCATTTGTTTGATAAAGGCGGTAAGCTTTTTTGCTACCCATTTACCAACGAGGAAAATAATGAGCGCAGCGATGATCTTGAGACCATATTCGCTTGCGTACATTACAGCTAAATCTGTGTATTTTTGGATGTCAATATTTTCCATGGGAATGCCTCTTGTTGTGATACCGGATATAATAACAAGAAATAATTATATTACAAATTATTTGATGAGCTTTTATGTACTTCCTCGACGAATCGTGTAAGTTTGTAATACTCATTGAGGTATTTTGAATCTGTTTTAAACAGTTCTTGTCGGTACTTGAGGTAATTTGTCCATACTTTTTTACTTTGCGGCAAACGCCCGCGTTTACGAAGTTCAAAACTTACCGCTGCGTTTATGAAACCTTTGAGAAGTTTTATCTCCGAGTTCTCTTCAAAACGACGGGGAAACCAGAGTGCTTCAAGTGCTTCATGGGCATCATAGTAACGCTCCTCTTTGAGACAGAGTATGTACTCTTGTATCTGTTTAGCTGTCATTTTCATCCAATAGTTGCATATTCTTTCGCCAGTATCCTCTTCCGCCTTTGAGTGAAACGCAGTGATGCTTGGGAAACTTCTCTTTGTACTCTTTAAGTCTCTCAAGCGTTGCTTTTCCTGTGTCACAGTAGAAAACAAAGACACTTCCCTCTGGGTAGTTTTTTAATTCATACGGATTGTACGTTACAGTCTCAGCTTTTTCGATAGGGGAGAGAATGGTGTCAACCAAAACAACATCCACACCCTTTGCTTCTAATCTTTTTTTATTTTCTAAGAACTCTTTTTGAGTCCATTCGTTTGGGTAATTCATACTAAAACTTTTTTCCTTCAATGATACGCGTACACTGCTCTTTGAACTTAGGTAAGCCATTTCGAATAATCCATTCAACAATAGCTAAGTTCACGCCCTCATAATACTTCCACTTTTTTTAACTATTTGTTCTATATAGTCAATCTTCTCTAAAATGAGATAGATTTTGCTAATGGACTCTTTAGACATAAATAGCTCTGTCAATAATAAATTTTTTACCGGTACGCCCCATCCCTGTACTGTCTGCAAGGTCAACCGGCACACCGAGTGCATCGCTTAATTCAGCTTGTATCTCCCCAATACGTGCAATAGCACCAAAGCCATATTTACTGGCAAAGGTGGGTGTAGCCTCTACTAAAATATCTATATCACTATTATTGTCTGCCTCATCACGAGAGTATGAACCAAAGAGAGCTTTGATGAGAAACCCTTCTTTTTGATACTTACTTTTGACATTGCTAAGATAATTGAGTATATATTCTTTTTTCATAATAAGCATTATATCATTTCCAATAAAATATGAGTAAATAATAGGTTACAATTACGCTATGGCAAGAAAAAATAAGAAAAACAGTAAGATTAACCAAAGAATTAGAAAATATTTTGATGATGACCCTTTTGATGTGGGGATAGAACGTGTGGACGGCAAGACGCTGAGTGAGCTTTTTGCAACGCTTGGCATCTACGACATTGAGCATAACAAAACACTGATGGTAAAAACGCTTCGTATGATATGGAGTGAAGCCGAGAGTGCGATGCGTCGTGATATATTGACCTTTTTTGAGAGTGACGGGCGTGTTTATAAGTCTCCAAAGCCAAAGCCTGAAGTAGGCTTTGACAGAGAGGCGAAGATAGACGCACTCATAGAAGAGCTTGGAGCGACACCTATGGAGGCGCTGCGTTTAAGAGAAGCGTATTCTCATGTAAGAAGCAAAAAAATAACCATTGAGAAGATGGAAAAGTCTCTGCAGCATATCCGTTTTGAGATAAAAAAAGAAAAATTAGAGCGTGAACTTGAGGGGAGTTTTGATATAGATGACTCTTTTGAGTTTAATGCCTCTTTGAAGTATGAACTCTACGAACAACATTTTCATAAGATTTTAACGCTTAATACAAAGCCTTATGAGTATACCTACCTGCAAGAAGCACCATTTGAAGTCATAGTGGAGAAGATTGCGCACGATAAACTTGAGAGTGT
>JALUZQ010000012.1 GCA_027011725.1 Sulfurimonas sp.
TGAGTTATTTAAAAGGTCTGGATCTTCTCTCTCTTTTTGCGTCATAGAGCTTACCATGGCTTTGATATTTTTAAGCTCACCGGAGTTTTCAAAGTCAAAATCTTTAATGGCCTTCGACATATTTCCCATTCCAGGAATCATCCCCATTATGGAGCTCATGGAACCCATCTTTTTCATCTGTTCCATCTGCTCTAAAAAGTCATTGAAGTTAAATTTTCCCTTTTGAATCTTTTTCGTCAGTTTTTTGGCCTGCTTTTCATCGATGACATTGGTTACTTTCTCAGCAAGTCCCTCGACATCTCCAAATCCCATAAGACGGTTGACAATACGCTCTGGTAAAAAGACTTCCAAGTCCTCCATCTTCTCACCCATACCGATGAAACGCAGTGGAACCTGTACTTGTGATGAGAGTCCAAGAGCCACCCCACCTTTTGCATCACCATCATATTTTGAGAGTATGACACCGTCAATTCCGATTTTTTCTTTAAATGTTGTCGCTGTTCTTACTGCATCTTGACCTGTAAGAGAGTCTGCCACGTAGAATATTTCATCAGGTTTCGCAACTTCTTTGACATCATGGAGCTCTTGCATCAGTTCATCATCTATCGCCAAACGTCCTGCCGTATCTATGAGCACAACGTCAAATATTTTTGAGTTTGCATACTCAATGGCAGCCTTTACAACTTCTACAGGATTTTTCGTCGCTTCATCTTCGTAGAGCTCTACTTCTATTTGAGTAGTGATCTGGCGGAGTTGTTCAACTGCTGCAAGACGCTGCAAGTCGGCTGCAACGATGAGAACTTTTTTCCCCTTGTTTTTCAGGTATGTTGCCAGTTTTCCGGTTGTGGTTGTTTTACCCGAACCTTGCAGACCTGTCATCAAAATAACTGTCGGAGGATTTGGAGCAAAGACAAAGCCTTTGTTCCCACCGACTTCTAAGAGTTCATTGAGTGTTTCACGCAGTGCTTCGAGAAACTGATCTTTGCCTATACCTTTCTCTTTTGTACGTATCTGCACTTTTGTAATGAGTTCTTTTACGACCTTATGGTTCACATCTGCTTTTAAAAGATTTTTCTTCAGCTCATTGAGAGCTTTTGAGAGTGCCTTATCATCATCATGAAACCGAATCTTTTTTATTGCACTTGTAAACGAATCTGTTAAAGTACCAAACATTACATAACCTCTTTCTCTATTTTATAATTTTGCATCGAATTGTAACTAAGTTTATCTTAATTATTCAAAAGTTTTAAAACTCTTTGGTTCAGGAGCTACAAACTCCATACCAAGGAGTTTTACTTTGTGTGCATGAAGCATCACACGCTTTGCACGGCGCCCGCCATACTGCTCATCGCCGATAATAGGATGCTCAATGTATCTCGCATGCACACGTATTTGATGTGTACGCCCATTATGGATGATGACCTTTACCTTTGTCTTCTTGGCACTTACAATGTCAGGAAAAAATTCCGTTCTTGCAGGTTTGCCTTTTGGTGAGACATTTGAGTAAGCTTTGTTGTTCTTCTTTTGTGTCACTATAGGCTTGTCAACCTCAATAGGCTCGGTCATTATCCCCTCAACCCATGCGATGTACTCTTTGTACACCTTATCTTGTGCAAACTCTTTGATGGCTTTTTCACGAAACTCTTCATTTTTGACAAGCATCAACACACCACTTGTCTCACGGTCGAGTCTATGGAGTAGTCGTGCACCTTTGAACTGTCGTTCAATCTCATCTGAGTTCACATATGCCGGTTTGTCTATAACGATAATGTCATCATTTTCAAAAATCGGCTTTGCTTTTTCTATCTTCGTTACACGAAATATAGTTCTCTCGTCTATCTCTCCACGAGCTATCATCACTTTTTTGTTCCCTACATACACAAGTCCGCGATCTATCATCGACTTTGCGTTTGAGTTAGAGATTCCCTCTTGTTTTGCCAGTAATTTGTATGCTTTTTCTGTTGCCATACTCTATTCCTTTATCTTATCTATGACTTTTTTCAAGTCTATTTTCTCTTCAACCATTGAAGGTGGAAGCTCTTTTGCTGCGTTTAGTGCTGCGTTTATCTCATTGGCTTCTACATACTGTACATGGTGTACATACCTGAAAAGCTCTTTTTGGTGAAAGAAGTGTTTGCCTGTAATGATTTTACAGCCAAAGTGTGCAGGCTCTAGTGGGTTGTGCCCGCCTACATCTTCACGAAATGCACCGCCAAGTATCACTATGTCGCTAATAGCGTAAATGTTGTTCAACTCACCCATCATATCTACAAGTATCAAGTCACTCTCTAAGCTTTTGTCCTGCGAAAAGCGGCTGAGTGAGAGTTGTTCTTTGTTTGCAAAAGTTTGCATAAGAGCATAGACTTCCTCAAAACGCTCAGGATGACGCGGTACGATGATGAGCTTACTCTCTGTATGTTCACGTTTATACTTGCTAAACGCAGCAAGTACACTCTCCTCTTCACTCGGGTGAGTACTGCCTGCTGTAATGATCTCTGCAACCGGTTTTACATACTCTGTTGTCTTTTTTATCTCACCTGCAAGCTTAATATTGCCCACAACTTCGATGTTTTTCGCTCCAAGTGCCAAAAATCTGTTTTTATCAACTTCACTCTGCACATAAATCATAGAGACGTTTGCCAGAAGCCTTTTGTAAAACCATGCAAATTTCATATACTTATCAACACTCTTATCAGAGATTCTTGCGTTTAGAAGTATGACCTCTGCGCCCTTTGCTTTAGCCATTACAAAAAGCATGTACCAAAACTCCGCTTCTAAAACTATAAGCTTCTTTTGCGGACGCACCCAAAATGGCAGGTACATCTCATAAGGCAGATATCGCAGCTGAATATCATACTTTTTTGCTTCATTGTAGCCTGTCTGTGTTATGGTCGTAATGGAGAGCTCTATATCATCAAGTGCATCGACTATGGGCTTTAAAGCGCGTGCTTCACCGAGTGAGCAGACATGAAACCATACAGTGTTAAGTTTTTTAAACGGTGGATTTTTAAAAAGAAAAAAACGTGCGGGAATTGACTCTTTGTACTTTTGTTTAAAAGCAAGCACTACAATAAGTGGAAGTGCTACAATAAAGAGCACAACACTTAAAAAGTAGTAGAAAAGAAAAAATGGCTTCAAGCCTACTCTTCGTTCGCTTTCATATAGAGGATACGTCCACAGTGAGGACAGTTTGTGATGTCTTCACCTTTGATAACATCAGCATAAACCTTGTCACCAATAACCATATGACATCCCATACATGCTTGATCTTCAACAGGAACAACTGTCGTATTTTTAGCCCAACGACGGATTTTTTGATAAAAAGCCAAACCTTTTTGGTTGATCTCTGCAAGAAGTTTCTCTTTCTTTTTGAAAACCTCTTGTCTCTCAGCATTGATTTTCTCAAGTTTTGCATCAACATCAGCTTTTACATTTTCAAGGTTTGCATTAAGCTCAGCAAGTGTTGCTTTTGCAGCTTCTATTTGCTCTTTTTTTGCTTCAATGATTTTTTCAAGTCTTTGAATCTCTTCGTTTGCAAATGTTACCTGCTCTTTTGCAATCTCCTCTTCAAGTTGCAAAGATTTCATCTCACGTTCAGTTTTTACTTCTGAGCTCTTCTTCGCATTCTCTTCAAGTTTTTGAGAAAGCTCAGCAAGGTGTAGTTCATTTTTTGCTTTTTTTACTTCTTCGTCTTTGATCTCTTGCGTTAAGTTCTCAATATCAGACTCGATGCTCTTTGTTTTTGCAAGAGCTGCTTCATAATTGTAGTTTGCTTCTTCGATTTGAGGTTCAAATGCATCGATCTCTTTGTCAATGATTGAGAGGTCGATTAACTGTTGTAAATGTTTATTCATTGGTGTCCTTTGGGCTTAATTATATATCAAATATATGTGAATGGGTTTTCTGATGATGCAATTATAACTTTTAAACCTAAAATTTTCAAATGCTTTTGTAAAATTTGGGCGAAAAAGCACTCACTTTCATAGTGTCCAATGTCAATTAAAGAGAGTTTGATGCTCTTTGCCTCCATTGCATCATGGTACTTTACATCACCTGTTAAAAAACAGTCTGCATCCAAACTTCGCATCAGCGAACAGCCCGAACCTGTGGTAAGTGCTACCTTTTTTACATGCTCGCTGCATTTAACAGTTTTAGCACATTTCAGCCCAAACGCAGCCGATACTTTTTTTACAAAAGTATCAAAATCTTCATCTACATCAAGGTAAGCGACAAAGCCCTCTTTTTCTTTTATTTTATAACCTAAAATCTCCGTTGCAACATACTCATTCAGGTGCGTTTGGTCAAAATTCGTATGC
>JALUZQ010000013.1 GCA_027011725.1 Sulfurimonas sp.
TGACCGGCATTTTTCGCTTGAAGTGATTTCTAAATATTCTCTGTATTATCATATCGAGCATCTTTGCATCAATGCCTTTAGCGATGATCTCCTCGCGTGGCAGACGCTCATCTACATAAAGCTTCATCGCTGCATCAAGTTGTGCATAGGTATAACCCAAGTCTGCTTCGTCACTCTGTCCGTCCCATAAGTCAGCAGAAGGCGGTTTTGCAATGATACTTCGAGAAACATTCAAATATTCTGCAAGTTCAAACACTTCACTTTTATACAAATCTCCTATTGGGTTCACAGCCGAAGCCAAATCTCCATAAAGTGTGCCATAGCCTAGCATCAACTCACTTTTATTACTCGTACCCAACACCAAAGCACTCTCTCGTGCAGAGATGTCAAAGAGCGTGGACATTCGCATACGCGAAGAGAAGTTTCCTTTTCTCAGATTATCCAAGTCGGGGTTCATTGCCTCATAAGCTTCAAGCATCGGCGCAATAGAGCACGTAATGTTTCTTAGAGCGAAATCTCTACAGAGTTCATCTGCATCATCGAGCGAACTTTGAGAGGAGTACTGCGAGGGCATTTTTACACACAGTAAATCATCACCGAAAGTTTTTTGCGCGAGTACGGCGACCACAGCCGAGTCAAGTCCACCGCTCAAACCGACTACGACCTTTTGCATTCCTGTTTTACGCACCTCATCATCTAAGAAACGGATGAGATAGTCAGTTATCTGCGAATATTTACCCATTGAAATCAAAAACCTTTAAATTTTATTAACAATCAAAATTATATCTAAGTTTAGTAACAAATATTTTTTTAAGTTAGACTACTGTTTCAATTTTAGAATTTTTTAAAAAAAATTTGCTTTTTTTCCATTCTTTTAATACAAAATTAACAAAGCAGCGTTAAAATTGCACCCAACCTACGCCCTTTAAAGGATTTGCCATAACTTCAACAGCTCTTATCAACCGACTTAAAATACTCGTCTTTCTTCCGGCGGTTATCATTGCATTTGGCTTTTTATTTTTTGTAAGTGATGCATACAACAAACTTCAAGAGCTTAACACTCTCAAAGAAAACACGCAAAAGATCAAGAACATCTCTACACTTATAAATACTTTACAACAAGAGAGAGGTCTCACAAGTGGTTTTCTTGCAAGTCAAGGAAAAAGATTTCAAAAGAAACTTGAGCAGCAACGCCAATACACAGACGGTGCTTTTTCAAAATTTTTGACACATTCACAAGAGCAACAAAATATTTACCACTCTATGCAAAGAGAGCTTAAAGCACAAAGAATAGCCATCAGCCACCTTACACTTCTGCCAGACAAAGCTTTTAATTTTTACACTGACCGCATCATTACACTGCAGATCAACTACCTAAAACTACTCAAAAGGGTAAAAGAGAACGACTTAAAAAACAGACTCCTTACCTATGCAGACCTTTCCTTTACAAAAGAGGCACTTGGAGAAATCAGAGGCTCTGTAAATGGCATTCTTTCTCAAAATAAAGAAAATAAACATTTAATCCACCTTGCTATTTTAGCACAAGGAAAGTATGAGCTCTCACTGCAAAGGCTTAACGCATTTATCTCCCAAAAGTATTACAAACACTTAGAGAGAATCACTGCTTTACCTGATTATAAATATATACAAAATCTACTCTTTAATATTACAAATAAAGGGAAAGTTGTTGCAAATGTCAGCCCACAGGAGTGGTTTCAACGCAGTACGAATGTGGTAGAACAGTTTTTTCTCTTAGAACAAAACTATCTACATGAGATTGACATCTACATTCAAACAAAATCACACCGGCTTCTATGGACACTCATTGGTGATGTTTTTCTTTTTCTCATCATAACACTCTTTACTCTCTTGCTTGGTCTGCGACTCAAACATGACATTATTCAAAATGTAAAGCTTCTTGACCAGTACAAACGTGCAGTTGACAGAAGCAGTATCGTTTCAAAAACAGACAAATCTGGACGCATAACCTATGCGAATGAGCAGTTTTGCAATATTTCGGGCTATACAAAAGAGGAGCTCCTTGGAAAAGCTCACAATATTGTCAGACATCCCGATATGCCTAAGAGTGCTTTTAGAGAAATGTGGAGAACCATACTCAGTAAAAAACCATGGTTTGGGATTGTTAAAAATAGAAAAAAAGATGGTGGCGAGTACATCGTTGAAGTGACCGTCAATCCGATTTTAGACCAAAAAGGAGAGATACAGGAGTTCATCGCCATTCGAAATGACATTACTGAGATTATCACACTCCATAAAGAGCTTGAACACACCCAAGAGGACATCATCTTTCGTATGGGAGAGATAGGCGAAACACGTTCAAAAGAGACAGGCTATCATGTGCGCCGCGTTGCAAAGTACTCTGCAATTCTCGCAAAACATTATGGACTCAGCGAAGAGGAGATAAAACGGCTCACTCAAGCATCACCTATGCATGACATTGGTAAAGTCGCCATTCCTGACAGTATTCTCAACAAAACAGGCAAATTGAGTAATGAAGAGTGGAGTGTTATGAAAACACATGCGCAAATAGGGTATGATCTCTTTAAAAATTCTGACAAAGAGCTCCTAAAAACGGCTGCAACCATTGCGTATGAGCACCATGAAAAGTATGATGGCAGTGGGTATCCAAGAGGGCTTAAAGGGGATGAAATCCACATTTATGGTCGCATAACTGCACTTGCCGACGTCTTTGATGCACTAGGCACACAACGCGTTTACAAAGATGCTTGGAGCGATGAGAAAATATTTCAATTTTTTAAAGAAGAGAGAGGCAAACATTTTGATCCAAAACTTGTCGATATTTTCTTTGAACATTTAGATGAGTTTTTAGCAGTTCGCGACTTTTACAATGATGCAAGTTCTTACATGAAAGAGCATTCGTCTAAAAAACTATGAAACGCAGACCTCTTTCTTTGCCATGACTTTAAGTTCGGAGCAGGAAAACCCTGCTTCTCGTCTTGCGTCAATGTTGAGATCATTTGGGCGTAAGAACCCACGTGGATAATACTTTTGAATGATCTCAAAATATATTGTTTTATCTACACCCTCTTGTTCACAGGCATACGAGAACCAGACATCTCCTTTTTTAACATGGTCGACCTCCTCTGCCAAAATCACCTCTAAGTTTGCAATGATTTTTTCTATCATTTCACTCTTTGGCAATTTTTTCAGCTTTTTGAGTATCATCGGTGTTGCATCGAGTCCGTTTGCTTCAAGATAACGTGGCACGACGGCCATTCTCTCTAAGAGTGTCTGCGTTTTATAGGAAGCTTCAAAGAGGGCATCATGCACAGGCACAGCGCCATACTCACTTCCCAGTTCATTTAGCAGTCTTTCAAGCATCAAAAAGTGGCGTATTTCATCACTTGCTACTTCCAGCCAGTCAGCATAATACTCACTCGGCATATTTTGAAACCTGTACGCTCCATCAAGTGCCAAATCTATGGCAGAATACTCAATGTGTGCAACTGCATGGAGCAGATTTATCTGTCCCTCTTTTGCTGTGAGCTTACTGCGTTTAGGAACATCCTGAGGCGGTACAGTTGTGCATATGTCACTATATGAGGGAGTCTCAAACTTTTTAGCTTCGAAATTCTCTTCAAATTGTACTTTATCTGCTTGAAAAAGTGTGTAAAAACGCTCAAACCTCTCTACCTTTTCTTGCACAGATTTTGCTTCAATGATCAACTCTAATTCTTTAAAAAAATTCATGAGCTAATAATGCTATAATCACGCTAAAAAAGAGATGAATATGAACATAAAAGTGCAGCCAATGGGACCATACCAGACAAACTGTTACATTGTCACGAAAGATGGCAAGGACATTATCATCGACCCGGGTGTAGGTGCGACGGAGTGGGTGAAAAAAAATGTAAGTAACCCCATAGCCATTTTAAATACTCATGGACATTTTGACCATGTATGGTCAAACGCAGAGTTGCAAAAAGAGCTTGGGGTAAAACTCTACACGCCAAAAGATGATGTAATGCTCCTGAACTCTTCTTCATGGATGCCAGACCTGCCGCCCTCCACTCCCGATGTCACCATAGATGGCGATGAAGAGCTTGAGCTTGATGGCATCAAAGTAAAGTTTCGTCATTTTCCGGGACACACGCCGGGATGCTCTACCATAGAGATTGACGATGCTATGTTTAGCGGTGACTTTATATTTGAGCGCAGCATCGGGCGGACTGACTTTCCATACTCAAACCCTCAAGATATGAAAAAGTCACTCCAAAAGTTTCAAAAACTTGATTTTGACAAAACTATCTACCCCGGTCACGGTGGAACGA
>JALUZQ010000014.1 GCA_027011725.1 Sulfurimonas sp.
CATTGAAACTCTTGATGCCCTCTTGCATCTCTATACTCAAAACCTCATCACACACATCCAATATCTCCTGTGCAATGCCTCTACCCTCATGCCCCATTATGAGTACCCATTTCTGTGCAGGTCTGAGTTCACGCAGCATAGTGGAGTCCGGTGTTACCTCAGCTGCATAAACGCGGTATCCCATCCTCTTTAGCTCTGCTATGGTTTGGAATATATCTGCGTAGACATGGGTTTTGAGCATCTTTGCATAGCCCATAGAGACACGCAGCGCACGTCTGTTAAAAGGGTGTGGCGAAGATTTTGGCAGTAAATACGTTCCTACTCCAAGTGCAGCGGCACTTCTTGCTATGGAGCCGACATTTTCACTTGAGGTGATATTATCAAGCATAATTATCTGCTCATCCGCTGCGTTTAGCTCAATATCATCAGGACGAATACCATGCATCATACAGTTATGATGGATCTTGTGTCCAACAATTTTGCCCATCTCCTCTTTTGTCGTTAAATAGACTTTTGGTACACCTTTTTTTGCAACAAGCTCATAGAACTCATCATAATACTCCTGCGTCGCAAGAATGCTTTTTACTTCCAAGTCACTCTCTAAGAGCAGGTTTACCACCTTTGGAGAGTCTGCTATGAAACTTCTGTCACTTCTAAACGCAGCCTCACGCAACTCTCTATAAACTTGTAACTCTTCTATCTCTATGGTATCAATTTTTATTATCATACTCGTATTTTAGGGTAAAATACCTTATGAAGATACTACTAATGGAAGATGATGCCGTTTTATCGGACATTCTTTTGGACTTTTTACGAGAAAGATGGGCAGTGGACTATGCTTACAATGCTGAGGCTGTTTATGCCCACCTAGAAGAGCAGGAGTATGACCTCTTTATATTTGACATAAATGTCGTAGGACAAAATGGGCTTGAACTCCTTGAGGAGCTGCGTAGTTTTCATAACACCACTCCTGCCATATTTATCACGGCCTACAGAGACACCGAGTATCTCAAAAAAGCCTTTGCCATCGGTGCCAATGACTACATCAAAAAACCTTTTGAGCTTGAAGAGCTCAGTGCACGCATAGAGAATATAAAGCGTCTCTTTCACATCGAAACGAACAATGAAATTCGTATCAGTGAGACTATTACCTTTCATAAAGAGAAGAAAAAAGTGATAAAAGAGGGTCAAGAGTTCTCCCTTACACATAAAGACACTCTCCTGCTTTCCTACTTTTTGAACAATCAAAACAGACTCATTTCAAACGAAGAACTCAGCCAGAACATTTGGGACTTTGAATCACAGCCGAGTAATGCAACCCTGCGTTCACACATCCGTACTCTGCGCGAAATAATAGGAAAAGAGAAAATAACGACCATCCGAGGCGAAGGCTACTTGTATGAATAAGATCACAAAAAAATCCTTCTACTCCTTTTTAGCCCTCTACCTCATCTCCTCGTTTATATTTCTTTCCCTTGCAGCCTACTGGTTCTTCAACTCGCAGGTCTCGATGGAAATGAGTAACAACTTTTACAAAATGAACCATATAGCCGATGAAGTAAGCGCGCAGATCATCCACGCAGATATGAAAAAAGTACCTCTTAAACTCAAGCATTTTGACTATGGTCGTGTCGCTGTTTTTTCAAAAGAGAAAAAGCTGCTTCAAGGCGATACGATTACGGACGTCGATTTCAACAAAGATTTTTATATGCAAGACGGGGTTTTTACGCTTGTTAGCAGACGCTCAGCTGGACATTTAGGCATAGAATACATCGTAGTGCAGAGTGCAAAATGTATGGATAATGTTGCAAAAATCAAAAATCAAATCGCCTACGCCGTTATCATCACTGCGTTTTTGATTATCATCATTGCCGTCTTTTTATCGTATATGTTCTTAAAACCAATCCGCGATAAGATGCAGGAGATAGAGGAGTTCGTAAAAGATGCCACCCATGAGCTCAACACCCCAATAACGGCACTTATGATGAGTACCTCACGGCTCAAAGTCCAAGACAAATGTAACGAAAAAGTGCTACAAAACATCTCCATCAGTACCAAACAGCTCTATGACATCTATGCCTCGCTCTCTTACCTTAGTTTCGATAACAAAAGTGAAGATGCTCTCCTCACTGCGTTTGATAAAGTGGTACAAGAAGATATATCTTACTTCCGTGAACTGCTGAGCAAAAAGAATATTACAATAGATGCCCATTTAGAGGTATGCCCCATTACCATAGCACCCACAAAAGCAAAAATGCTCATAAACAACCTACTCAGTAACGCCATAAAATACTCTACACCCAACTCAACCATTAAAATAACAACGACAAAAAACAGCCTAAGCATTGAAGATGAGGGTATAGGCATAGCAAAAGAGAAGCTCCAGCATATTTTTAACCGTTTTGTACGGGCAAACTCTTATGCAGGAGGTTTTGGAGTGGGTCTGAGCATCATCGATGCCATCGTCAAGGAGTATGGCTTCCGACTCAGTATTGATTCAACTGAAAATGTCGGCACAAAAATCACCATAGAGTTTTAGATCTTATCGATGCGAAACCAGCCGGCTATAGAGTAGCGTGTTTTTTTTGCAGGGAGAACTTCGTGAGGAAAATCCTCGCTGAGAAAGACAACAAGTCTGTTTGCCTGCGGCAAAACCTTTTGCAACTCTTTTCCCTCTTTGTCATACATCACAAGCTCACCGCCATCTGCTTCACTCCAGACATCATTCAAATAGTAAACCGTCGTGACCACACGATTTTTGGAGTTTTTAAAAGCATCCAAATGCTTCTCATAAAAATCCCCCGCCTCATAGCGTGCAAAATGCGCTTCATAGTAACGCAGTCCAAGATAAAGATGACGGTTCAAATACTCTTGTAAGCCTTTCATAAACGCAAGGTACGCTTGTGTAGGCTCACTCTTTGCATCTATCCAGTGAATTTTATCTCTTCGTCGATTTTTATCCACCGCTGAAGCTGTAGAGACGCCTGCCACTTTGTAGTTTTGCTCCGCTTTTGCCTCTTGAAGCAGTGCAGCAGCGACCACTGCGTTTAGAGCATCATCAATGACAATATAGCCATCATTTACCAAAGCATCGGTAATGTGTTCATAAAGATTTTCATACATAAAAGAATTGTAGCTAGAAGAAGATTCCCAGTCAAGCCTTAAAAATGTAAAATATATTTGATATAAATTATAAAAAGTACTATAATATAAAATATATTTTACAAAAAAGGGCATCAATGGATTTTCAAGAGTTCGGATTAGCAATTGCAAGACTAAGAAAAGCAAAAAAAATATCGCAAAAAGAGATTGCAGATGCTATTGGTATATCACGTGCTACTTTGAGTTCATTTGAAAATGGTCGGGGCGTAGATATTGGGTTTCGTAAGGTCTTACACATTACTGACTACCTTGGATACACTCTCGATTTAAAAGAGAAAAGTAAATTTCCAACTTTTGAGGAATTGAAAAATGAGCGATAAAATAGATGTAAATGTACTCAAACAGCCTGTTGGTGTATTAAGTCATGAGAATGAAAAATTTATATTCACTTACACGCATACCCGTGACTTTGTATCGCTTACGATGCCACCGAGGACGCAACAGTATGTAAACAACAAACTCCACCCTATTTTTGAGATGAATCTGCCTGAGGGGTATCTGCTCTCTATCATTAAAAAACACTTTTCTAAAATTGTTAAAACAGATGAATTTGGACTTCTCAAACTTATCTCAAAAGGTGTCGAAGGGCGTATAACCTATAACTCAACAGAAGATAATACAGAGAATTCTCTCGAGCTTAATGACCTGCTCAATCCAAAATCTGCTAATCTGTTTGAAGAACTCGTCTCAAAATTTGCACTCAACTCAGCCATTAGTGGTGTCCAACCAAAGGTTTTAGCCACTATTGAAAACAAAGCAACGCTCAAGTATGACAACTATATCGTAAAATCGTGGGGGACAGAATACCCTGAATTAGCACTCAATGAGTACTACTGTATGCTTCTTGCAAAGTACGCAAATATTCCGGTACCTGAGTTTTATATATCAAGCGATGCCAAACTTTTCATTATGAAACGATTTGATATTCTTGAGAATGATACAATACTTGGATTTGAAGATATGTGCGTTTTGCAAGCCAAACAGAGTGATGAAAAATATAACGGGAGCTATGAGAGCATAGCAAAAAGCATTAAGACTTTCGTATCACCAAAATATAAAAAG
>JALUZQ010000015.1 GCA_027011725.1 Sulfurimonas sp.
ATGGTGTGGATGCTGTAAAAGAGATAGTTGACACAGTAGTGAGTAAAAGAGGCGGCGATGGCGCTGTGCGAGAGATGATAGAGATACTCGTAGATGAAAATTCACAAAGAGATATGTTTCTCTCTGTTTGGATTTAAGGAGTAAACTATCAATATCACCCTGTTTTTAAGCTTTGTCCTGAGTGGACTTGTCATGATTTTTATTTTTTTCAAGCCTTTGAAGTTAAAAGAGCAAAATTTTGTGGATGTACCACAGCTTGAGCTGAAAAATTTCACAATGTACGAGCTTACTCCTGAGGGTCTGCAAACATATATGCTTGGTTCAAGCGGGACAAAATATGATGATAGATTTATTGTAAAGAATGTGGACTATACAGATAGATCACCTGAGTATATTGCGAATATGAAAGCAGATGAAGGTATTTACAAAGATGATATGGTCATACTCAAAAACAATGTGCTTTATACTCGTGACAATGGCTTTGAGTTTCAAACGCAAAAGCTTGTGTATGACAAAAACAGCTCAGAGGCGATTAGTGATGTCGGATACACTGCACATCTTGGCGATAATGTCGTCAAAGGAACCTATATAAAATATAACAATAAACTAAATAGGGTTTATTCTAAAAATATTGATGCAACTTACCAACTACAAGAGAGAGAATAATGATAATAAAATATATTTTACTTTTGGCAATGCTTTTACAATTCACTGTGTTTGCAGAGGAATTAAAAATAAAAGCGAATACATTTAGTGCCGATGAGCAAAAAGGCTTGTCGGTTTTTAGTGGTCATGTACGGGTCAAAAAGGGTAATGATGAGCTGAATGCTTCAGAAGTTACCATATATACAGACACAAAAAACCAACCTACAAAGTTTGTCGCTGTTGGTGATGTCTCTTTTAAAATAGAGACAAAAAAAGGTGCAAAGTACGAGGGTAAAGCCAACAGAGTTGTCTATGTACCAAAAGAAAAAGAGTACCGTTTTTACGAAAATGTACACCTGAAACAGGTGAATGAGAAAAAAGAGATCATAGGTGATGAAGTGACACTTGCACTTGAGAGTGGTAAGGCCTTTGCCAAAGGTGTCAAAAAAGAGCCTGTTATTATGATATTTGATATACAAGATGAGAAGGAGTAGTCATGGTAGAGATAGTAGATGCAAAGTTCATCACTTCAGCACCGAATGTAAACGCAGCACCAGAGGGTGAAGGGCAAAATGAAGTCGTTTTTATGGCACGCTCAAACGTGGGAAAAAGTTCACTCTTAAATGCACTGACAAACCATAAAGGACTTGCGAAAGTCTCCTCGACGCCGGGTAAAACGAAGCTCATAAACTACTTTGATGTCACTTTTATGGACAGGGACACTTCAGAGAAGCTTGTTGCAAAATTCGTTGACCTTCCTGGTTTTGGGTATGCAAAAGTAGCAAAATCTATGAAGCATGACTGGGAGAAAAACCTTACTGATTATATTTCTCAAAGAGATGAGATAAAGATATTCATCCATCTTATTGACTGCCGTCATCCACATCTTGACATAGATACTGATGTCAGTAACTTTTTGATGCAAAACATTAAAGAGAACCAGTATATCGTTCAAATATTTACAAAAATAGACAAGCTCAACCAAAAAGAGCAAAACGCTCTCAGACGTGAGTTTCCAAATGCACTGATGGTTTCAAGCTCGAAAAAACGTGGTATGAAAAAGATCGTTCAAGTCATTTACGATATCCTCACTGAGAAAGCGGATGAAGATTAGATTTCGCAAAGCAAAGCTCACTGATATAGGAAATATGCAAGCGCTTGTGCGTCCTGAGGTTGAAAGCGGAGTTATTTTAGAACGCACTAACGATGAAGTGGCTACAAACATTCGCTCTTACACTTTGGCATTTGCAGAAGAGGAACTCATAGGGTTTACGGCGCTGCACATCCACACCATTGAACTCGCAGAGATACGCTCACTCATCATCAAAGATGGTTTTCGTGGACAAAAAATAGGAGAACAGCTCGTTGCCAAGGCTCTTGAAGAGGGAAGAGAGCTAGGGCTCAAAAGAGTACTTAGTCTTACCTACAAACAGTCCTTCTTTGAGCGTATAGGCTTTGTAGAAATTCCAAAAGAGTCCCTCCCCGAACATAAGATCTGGGCAGACTGCATCAAATGCAAACACTTTCCTATATGCAACGAAGTATCACTCATCAAAGAGTTGTAAAGTCATTGGGCTATGTAGCCCTGTTTGTACTTTACAGCTCTCTTAGCAGTATCTACCCATTTTTACCGCCGCTACTGGGTCTTTTATTTGTACTCTTTATCAGAGCGCTGGATCGTGAAGACATCTTTGCTCTGGCGCTTATATCGTTTTGTTTACTTGTATTTGAAGCAAATAACGGGTATCTTTTTTTTAGTAGTATCTTCTACTTCTATATTGCTGCAAAGTTTTTCCTCCCTAAGGTAGAACAAAATTTCAACTGTTACTCCTGCATCAGAATTATGTATATTCTAATGGCTTACATCGGATATTTTCTCTTTTTAATGCTGCTCTCAAAGATATTTTTACTTTCTCCACAGCATATGAGTTACTATATAATTTACTATATAGTAATTGAGTTCTTTTTAGTGAGTCTTATATGAAAATAAAGTTCATTATATTACTCTTTGCTTCTGTTTGGATGGCACTTATTGTACGAGTGTTTTTGCTCGCTGTAGAGTCAAACGACTACTATAAAACCCTTTCACAGAACAACACGATAAAGCATGAAAAGATAGTGCCAATTCGTGGGGAAATAGTTGATATAAAAAACCGTCCTGTTGCCATTAATAAACTTGGATTTAAAATTAAACTTGCACCACACCTGCTCTCAAAGAAAAACAAAAAACAGTTCGATGAAGAGATAGCATTTTTGCTCAAAGAGTTGCCATTTTTAGATAAAACACGCATTATCAAGAACTACCGAAAAAAAGACTCTTTTTATAACCATGAATTTATAGAAGTAGTTGACTACATTCCCTATAAAGAGATGATGCCTGTCTATACTGAGCTTAACCTGCGAAAAAACATCAAAGTAGAATCGGCACCAAAGCGTTACTATCCATATAAAAATATTGCTGCGCATATGATAGGTTACGTTGCGCGTGCAAATGAAAAAGACATTGCTCATGACAAGCTTATAGATCTCATCGGCTATACAGGAAAAACAGGTATTGAAAAATATTACAACTCCTATTTGCAAGGAACACCGGGTGAAAAAGAGATAAAGGTAAATGCCAACAACCAAGAGGTGGCAGAGCTGAGCTACAGAGCGCCTGATGAGAATAGAAAACTCAAACTGACGCTTGATATAGAGCTGCAAAAGTACATCACAAAACTTTTTGACGGGCTTGTAGGGGTAGTTGTGGTCATGGATACACATGGAGCCATTTTAGCTGCAGGAAGTTTTCCAAACTATGACCTCAATATCTTCGTCTCAGGTATGAGCTACAAAATGTACAACTCCTTAGCTTCAAGTCTTGACCATCCCTTTACAAACAAGCTGACACATGGGCTCTATCCTCCGGGATCATCCATCAAACCCTCTTTAGGACTTGTTTACCTTACAAACGGCATACGCTCGGGAGAGAAGGTCTACTGTTCTGGCTCTATTCCTCTTGGAAAAAGGGTCTTTCGATGTTGGAAAAAACATGGACATAAAGAGACGAATATTGTCAAAGCCATTCGTGAGAGTTGTGATGTTTACTACTATGAAGAGAGTCTCAAGGTCGGTATAAAAAAGATGAGCAAGGGCTTACTTCGCTATAACCTTGGACATAAAACAGGGATTGACCTGCCAAATGAATTTATAGGTGTTGTTCCCTCTCGTGAGTGGAAAAGAAGAAAGTATAACCAGTCATGGAACAAAGGAGAGACACTCAACACCTCCATCGGGCAGGGCTATTTTCTTGTTACACCTATGCAAATAGCGCAACAAACCGCACTTATAGCTACCGGAAAACTCCCAACACCGCACATTGCAAATACTATAGGAGATAAACCCTATAAAGAGACGCTCAAAAATGTCTTTACACAACGTGAAAAAGCACGCCTACCAATTATTCGTAGAGGAATGTATGAAGTGTGTAATTCTCCTCATGGAACAGCCAAAAACTATTTGCACTCAAAAGTAGTCATAGCGGGAAAGACAGGAACGGCGCAGGTTGTTGGCATA
>JALUZQ010000016.1 GCA_027011725.1 Sulfurimonas sp.
GCATAGAGTAGTGCCCCATCAGGTTAAAAACTGCAAGTTTCTCCCCCTTAACATCATACACTTTACACCCCGTTCCGGGTACTTCAGCAGGATAATTATGTGGTCTAAGAATTTCGTGTGTATCAAGTAGAGGGATGATGTCCTTTTTATCCCAAGTATGATTCCCGCCACTCATAACATCAATACCGTATGAGAAAAGCTCATTACAGTTTTTGAGCGTCAAACCAAAGCCGTGCGAAGCATTTTCATAATTTGCAATGACAAAGTCAATGCTCTCTTTCTCTTTTATCTTTTGCAGGTATTTTTTGAGCATATCACGCCCCGGACTCCCTACTATGTCGCCTATAAATGCTATTCTCATTACAGTACCTTTGGTTTATTATTTCTCAAGTAGTAAAGTGTTGCTTTAATGATGTCATCATCATCTTTACTCTCTGATTTTATTGTCTCTTTTGCATCGTTGAAGTATGTAAAAGTGATGTTCTGTCCATAATTTGTAATGGACTTTATCTTTTTCTCAATTGAAAGCAGTTTAATGACCATAAGCTCAAAGAACTGCTTCGTAGGGGTATCGACCTCGGCAAATCTATCGATGACCTCCTCTTCTATCTCGTATATCTCTACAGCACTCTCAGCCTGAGAGAGTCTGCGGTAGAGGTCTAAACGCAGCCTGTCCTCTTGGACAACCTCATCACTGATGTACGCTGAAATAGTCAGTTTTATGTCCACTTTTGCGCGCTGCGTTTGGACAGTATTGCTCAGCTCTTTTATGGCATCTTCAAGCATTCTCAAGTAGAGAGAATACCCGATGTTTTTAATATGCCCACTCTGCGCATCACCTACCAGGTTCCCACCACCGCGAATCTCAAGGTCGTGGTGTGCAAGGACTGAACCTGAACCTAAAAAGGAGTTTGATTCAAGCGCTAAAAGACGTTTTTTCGCTTCATCTGTGAGTGTCTCTTTGTTTTGTACGATGAAGTAAGCAAAGCCTTCATAGCTTCCACGCCCGACACGTCCACGAAGCTGATGCAGATCTGCGATACCAAATCTGTCCGCACCATCTACGATGATAGTATTGACACGCGGCATATGGATACCACTCTCAATGATACTTGTCGCTATCATCAAGTCATACTCACCCGCTTCAAACTTGAGCAGCTCTTTTTCTGTCTCTACAGCAGAGATCTTTGAGTGCAGCATCAGAATTCTCAGCTCAGGCAACAGTGCTTTTATCTCACCCATTTTTATAGGCATATGGTCTATGGAGTTATGCACATAAAACACCTGCCCACCGCGACGCAGCTCGCGAAGTATGACCTCTTTGATGAGTTTTTCATCATACTCTTTGACAAAAGTTCGCACCCCTTGACGCTCACTTGGAGGAGTAAGAAGCTGACTCATTGTCTTAATGGAACTGAGTGCTTGGTTGAGTGAACGCGGAATTGGAGTCGCCGACATTGAGAGCAGATGCACATTATGGTAGAGCTCTTTTATCTTCTCTTTTTGCTTCACACCGAACTTATGTTCTTCATCTATGATGACCACACCCAGATTTTTAAACTCAAGCCCAAAGAGTGCATGTGTGCCTACAACACAATCTATCTCACCGCTTGCAAGCCCTTTTGCAACTGCTTTTTTATCTTTTGCACTCACGAACCTGTCAAGTTTTGCATAGCGTATGCCCAAATCTTTAAAACGCTCATCAAGACTGCGAAAATGCTGTGCAGAGAGGAGTGTCGTTGGCACTATAAACGCAGACTGATAGCCTGATTTGTACGCAGCAAAAATGGTGTTGAGTGCAACCTCTGTCTTTCCAAAACCGACATCACCACTCAGCAGCCTGTCCATAATCTTGCCTGAGCTCATTTGGGAGAGTATCTCATTTATCGACTGCGTTTGATCTTCGGTATATTCAAAGCCTGAGAGTGCTTGAAACTCTTTGAGCGTCTTTTTATCGAGTGAGATCTTCGGTGCTTTTATGAGTGCTCGTGCTGCTGCTGTATTTACTATCTGTCCTGCAATTTCTAGCAGACGCTTGCGTACGGTCGCTTTGAGTTTTCCAAAGCTTCCTTTACCGAGTCTGTCAAGTACAGGTGTCGCACCCCCACCTGCGATGTAGCGGTCTATAAAGTCAAGATTCTCAACAGGAAGTAAGATCTTGTCATCACCGACATACTTGATGACTATGAAATCTTTGACACCGCCAAGTATTTCGGTCTGTTCAATCTTCTCAAATATCCCCACACCATAATCTTCATGCACTACATAATCACCGGCTTTTAAGTCATCAAGGAGAATGGAGCTTTTACGTCTGCGACGTTTTTTATCGGGCTTGTTGAGGGAAATGACAAGTTCATCATCTGTAATTATGTTCAAAATATATGGTGCGGTTACGACATTTATCTCTTTTGTATCATAGATGCCCGCTTGCTTGATGGTCGCTGCGTTTGCAGCAATGATGGTTATTTTTTTATCTTTATGTACTTTAAGCAGCTGTTCTGCGTTTGCTACAACAAGCTCTTTGACACTATCGTTTTCAGGCAAAATATCAAGATTGAAACTCTCTCGTGGGAGTTGCGGATTGTTTATACCGTACGCATCTTGGAGTACCCCGTCAAGATTACGCACAAGCTTTGCATTTTTTCCCTCTAAAAAGTTCTCACTCAGTTCATCAAGATGCCAAAAACCCAAAGAGGCAATGTCTTTGTTGAGTGCATCAAATTCACTTTTTTCCACTTTTTCATTCAGTGCATTAAACGCAGCTTCATCAAGTGAATAGAAGGCACTTCGTACTTCTACCTCTTCAAGGTCATCTCCCACAGTGCGCTGCGTTTCAAGTTCAAAGGCTTTTATCTGCTCTATCTCATTATCAAAGAGTGAGATACGCAGAGGGTTTTTCGATGAGGGCACATAGATGTCAATGATGTCTCCGCGAAAAGAGATCTCACCCTCAACCTGTACCATATCTACAAAGGTATATCCCCAAAAGAGCATCTGTTCTTTAAAAGCATTTAAATCTATCTCAGAGCCAAACTCCAAAGTAGTCGAGCCGAGTATCTCTTTTTTTGGCAGATGAAAAAGAAGTGACTTCAGAGGAGCTATGACGAGCGGTTTTCTCTTCGCATCATGGTAGCTTCGCAGCGCAAAAAAGAGCTCATGCAACTCCTCTTTGTATGAACGCAAATCATCACCGTATGTAGGACGAAAATCTGGAAAGACAACAACATCCTGCCCAAAATATTTGGCAACCGTCTCAAGTTCAAGAAACTCTTTTGCATCTTCGCATATTAAAACATCAAGTGCAGACTCTTTTGTTTTGTTCTTAAAATAATTGTATAAAATTGCTTGTGACATAAAACTTCTTTACTTTTTAACTATTTGAATGTGACTCATCGCTTCTATGACAGAGGGCCATGGCACTTTCTTCTCTTTTTCAAAAATTTGGTTGTAATTTTTCTGTGTCCACTTTATAAACCAAAACGGATTGAGCGGACGCTGGATAAAGCGCACCTCATAGTGCAGATGCGGCCCGTTGCTAATACCGGAATTTCCCGTATAGCCAATCAAATCACCTTTTTTTACAAACTGACCGGACTTGACGACTATTTTATTAAGATGTCCAAAATAGGTCTTAAATCCATACACATGCGCCAAAATAATAAGCTTTCCAAAACCACTGCGTTTATGGTAGGCTGCCCACTCCACTATGGCATCTGCTGTGGCATACACTGGGGTGTTACGTTTGGCTTTCATATCGCTCCCCTTATGGAGTTCACGTTTGCCTGTTATTGGGTGTGTTCTGTATCCATATCTGCTGGTGATTCCATGGTACTCTACAGGTGAACCACTTGGAATGAGTTCGAGCAGTGTTGCTCGCTGCACTGAGGTCAGCTTTGTAATGTTCACCCTCTCGTGAAGGTTCTCACTTGCTATGGGTTTGAGTCCCATAAGTTCTTCTATTTCAGAGAGGGAGTCTGAGAGTTCGGAGAGTTCCTCTTTTTTTGTTTTCAGTGCCTCTTTTGTCGTTTGCATATCCTCTTTAAGAAGTCTGTCCTGCCAGCGCAGTTTTTCGTATGCCTCTTTGAGTGCCTCGCGTTTTTTATCTATCTGATCCACACTGTAATCAAGATATAAAATCGTCCCCACTGCTAAAAGTCCAATGGCAATAAGCAGTGCCAAAAGGTAGAAAAAGAACTTTTTAAGTAATTTGTGCACATTAAATTTCTTGACACCATTTTCATCATGAATGGTAATCGTAAAGTGTTTATCCATGATAATACTCCCGTAAAAAGGTCTCGGCAACACTAAAAGAGCCAAAAACCAAATAGTTTTTTTCAGCCTCTATTTTTTCAAACTCTCTACATTCCAGACCGACTCTCTGTGCTGCGGCTTTGATAAGAGTCGGCTTTTCTATACGCTCTTCATTCACGAAAATGAGCGCAACACTCTCTACTACAGGTGCTAAAATACGCAGTATCTCTGTATAGTTCTTGTCCTTGTAGCTGTTGTAAACAAGTGTATACTTCTCTCCCTCAAGAGACTTTGCAATAGAGTGTGCGGCTAAAGTATTATGCCCGACATCAAGCAAAATATTTTCAGACAGACGAGAGAGACGGCCGAAGAGTTTCGCCTTGAAAAAATCCTCTGCCTTATACTCAATACCCAAAAATTTCAAAGCGGCAATGGAGAGTTTGAGATTATTTTGCAAATACTCCGCAAGGGCTAATTTTTCACTTATTTGTGCAATTTTTACTGCATCACTAGCATCAATATACTCGTTATAACTCGCTAAACGCAGTGAACGCTTCTGCGCTATCTCTTGTGCAATTTTTGCGACTTGCGAGTGCTTTTGCACGCCTAAAATAGCAGCCGACTTAACTGCATTTAGCTTAGTAGTGGCAATGTCATCAATATTTGAGCCCAAAAAAGCTTCGTGATCGAAATCTATAGGTGTCACAAGTGTTAAAATGTTATCAAACACTGCCGTAGCATCATACTCTCCGCCTAAACCCGCTTCAAGCACAACATAGTCACACTCACGGTAGATAAGCATCGCTAAAAGCGTCGTGTACTCAAAATAGCTCAGAGCATCGGCATCTTCGCTTGAGAGTAAACGCAACAGTTCTTCATGTGCCGCTTCAAGCGCTGCGTTTGATACATTTGCACCATTTTTCCATATACGCTCATTGAACTCTAAGATATGCGGCGAAGAGTAGTGTCCTACATCGAAGCCGCGAGCAACAAGTGCAGAGGCTAAAAAGCGCCCGGTTGTCCCTTTGCCGTTCGTTCCGACAAGATGGATAATTTGAGGGAGCTTGAGGGATGTTTTAATTTTTTCATAGATACGCGGCATACGCGTATAATCTATTTCATCGTAGTAGAGGGGTTTATTATTTAAAAAAGCTTCGAGCACGACTATTTTTTATACTCCACACGGTTTCTGCCTTCGCGTTTTGCTTTGTAGAGATACTCATCAGCAGAGTTAATGGTCGCCTCTAAAGAGACATGGTTTTTACGCTCACTCACACCTGCACTTACTGTTACTTTTATGCGTTTACCTTTGTAAAGAAAACGCGCTTTTTGGACATGTTCACGCACCTTTTGGGCAAATATTACACCGCCTTTCGTATCTGTCTCGCTTAAAATCGCCAAAAACTCTTCACCGCCAAAACGTCCGACAATATCTACACTGCGTGAATCTTTTTTCAAAATCTGTGCAAATGCAGAGAGAACCGCATCCCCAGCTTCATGCCCGTAGGTATCATTGACCTTTTTAAAGTGGTCAATGTCAAACATCACGACTGAGTAGTTTCGTCCATAGCGTTTAAACTCGGCCTCTTTCATCTGCATCAATTCATCAAGCGCGCGTTTGTTGTAAAGCTTGGTCAGAAAGTCTTCTTGAGATTCTTTTTTTGCCGCTTCAAGCTCTTTTTCAAGTGTTCGTACCTTTTCACTCAGCATTTTGACCTCTGAAGAGTGTCCTTTGAGGTCTTTACTTAAGAGTTGTGTATTTTTCTCTAAGGCTACAGCAATGGTAAAGAGTTTCTTATGGGCTACTTTAAAGTTCGTAGTCGATTCTTCCGTGTAAGATTCAAGCTCTTTTTTGATCTTTTGCACTTCTATGTTGGAGTTATCAGAGCTCTCTATCATATCTATCAAACGCAGTGAAAGCTTGTCAAGCACACCATCAATGGAGCCGACCATATCTTTAACGGTTTTATTATCAAGTGCTATACGCAGTGAGATTATGGCTCGTATCTCATTCTCTATTCCTGCAGATTCGAGAATATCAGGGTTCTTTCTTAGTTTATCACTTACAGATGCTATCTCATCATTGACACTTGAGGCGATGGAGGGTACAAAAGAAGCAACTAAAAGCTTTGCAAGTCTTTGCAGGTCTGCTTTATTTGTACTTGGTGTAGTTGCATCACCACACTGCATCGCCTCTATGGTTTTTCGTAAATCTGAACTATCCACTGCCCCATAAGGTTTGAGCTGTTCTAAAAATGCATCATCATAAGTGGTAATAAAATTGACCCACTGCTGTCTAATCTGATCCAGCTGCTCAGGCTGTGCAGCTGACTCTATAAGATCGATGGTTTTTTGAGAAAGTGCTGCAACCTCTTTGTTGTGTAAAACAGAAGCTACTTGTAAAATGCGTTTTGTGAGTAATATTTGTGACTCTAAAAGTTTTGTGCACTGTGTCGGAGTTGTTCGATTGAGCTTTGTCACAACATAACGCACAAACTCTTTCATTGTTTTGATATGATAATTTTTTAGATCGTTTTGCAGCTCTTTGTTGAGCAGTTTTATATAGCCGTCCAAATGCTCACAATCTTCAACATTCATTCCTGCTTTTTTTGCCTCTTTACAAAAAGCCTCTGCGTAAAAATCCGGGGTAAGTAACTTTCCCTCAGCTTTTAAACGCTTCAGTGCATTGTTTATAATCTTGTTAATAGTCATACCAACTCTCCTATTTTATCTTCGAGCCTTCTGCTGAGACCTGAGCGATGAATGAAGATATCGCCTTAGCAGAACCAAACTTAATGGCATCAAATCGCTCTTGATCGGTAAGGACTGCGTTTGGTGAAACTGCGAAATCATATGTACCCTGTGCGCTGTAATGCTTTTTAATATTTTTACTCTCACGCGTAATACCTAGCGTTATTGTAGCACGATATGCTATAACAAATCCATCTGCATTATATTGGATAGGTGTATATGTAGGTGGATTCAAGGTGATGACAAGGTGAGTATCTGCAAAATCATATGTCGTTAAAGAGGTGTGAAACACCTCCACAAGCGCAGTATCTACAGCATCTTTGATGACAACGGTATTTTCAGGGTCTTGCGCAGAGATAACGACATCGGTACTAATGCGTTTACCAAGCACCTCTCTTGCATATTTCGAGGAGGGTTTGTATCCACACGCACTCAGCATGCTTATAATAATACTAAGAATTATAAACTGAGATATGCGTGAATAACTTTGCAATTTAGCCCTTTATCACAAGATTTACAAGTTTTTTAGGAACAACAATCTCTTTGACTATTTCTTTACCTTCAAGCCATTTTGCAACACTCTCTTTTGCAGCATTTAAGATATCATCTTTACTCGCATCTGCAGTCACTTCGATCTCAGCACGTTTTTTTCCGTTGACCGAAACACCAAGAGAGATAGAGTCCTCAACAAAGACTTCTTCTATGATCTCTTGCGGAGCAAGGTTTTTAAGGTTAAAATATTTCTCTGAGATCTCCCAACAAGTATGAGGAATGACAGGTTCCATAATAGCCGAGAGTATCCAGTAACCTTCACTCCAAACGTCAGCATTTTTCTGAGCATTGAGTGCGTTCATTGCCTCCATTACACCTGCTATCATTGTGTTAAAGGTGTAGCGTTCATTGTAAACATCTTCGGCACGTTTGAGTGCTTCATAGACCTTTTTACGTGCGAACTTTTCTTCTTTGGAAAGAGATGCATGATCTATCACAGGCTTTTTCTCAGTTGCAACGACATTTGCACTTCTGTCAAAAAATCTTTTGATGAACTTGTAAGCCCCATCAACTGCGCTGTCATTCCACTCTAACTCTTGTGTCGGCGGTGCGGCAAAAAGAATGAAAAGACGTGCTGTATCTGCACCATATTTCTCTATTATGGCATCGGGGTCAACCGTGTTGCCTTTTGATTTTGACATCTTTGCGCCATCTTTGAGTACCATTCCCTGTGTGAGGAGTCTCTCAAACGGTTCATCAAACTCCAAGTAGCCCAAATCACGGAAAACTTTTGTAAAAAATCTTGCATATAAAAGGTGCAAAATCGCATGCTCAATCCCACCGATGTAGTGATCAACACCCATCCAGTACTTGATCTGCTCAGCAGAGAATGCCTCTTCTTCCCAGTTTTGTGGTGATGCGCAAAAGCGTAAGAAGTACCATGAAGACTCTACGAATGTATCCATAGTATCTGTCTCACGAGTAGCATCCCCTCCACACTCGGGGCACTTACAGTGCTTCCAAGTCGGGTGATTCTCCAGTGGATTTCCCTCACCTGTAATCTCGACATCTTCAGGAAGTGCAATAGGAAGATTCTCTTTTTTCTCCATCACAAGTCCACATTTATCACAATGTACAAATGGAATAGGCGCACCCCAGTAACGTTGACGACTTACACCCCAGTCTTTGAGCTTGTAGTTCGTTGTACGTTTTCCAAGTTTGTTCGCTTCAAAGAAATCGATGATTTTTGCTTGAGCCTCTTTGGAGTTCAACCCATCAAACTCACCGGAGTTTATCAGTTTTCCTACCTCAGTAAAAGCCGACTTTGAAAAATCATGCTCTCCATCAAACGGGGCAATGACTGCGTTTATAGGCAGGTCATATTTTTTAGCAAAGTCATAGTCTCTGTCATCATGCGCAGGAACTGCCATAACAGCCCCGCTTCCATAATCCATCAGCACAAAGTTCGCTATCCAAACAGGTACAGCTTTTTTTGTCAGAGGATGGATAACATTCAGACCAAGCGGTAGACCAGATTTCTCTTTTTGTCTATCGATTGAAGAGGCATTTTTCATGGCATTTATCTCTGCAATCTGTTCTTGGCTTAAAAGATTGTTCTCTATCATATACGTTACAATCTCATGCTCTGGAGCGAGAGCCGTGTAGCTTACACCGTAAATAGTATCCGGACGCGTGGTAAAGACATCAAAACTTTCAAATTTATTATCAAGTTTCGCGCGTGATGCTTCATCAAAGAACAAGTCAAACGCAAGTCCGTTTGATTTACCTATCCAGTTCTCCTGCATGGTGAGTACCTGCTTTGGCCAGCCGCCTTCAAGCTTTTTCAAATCTTCTAAAAGCTCATCCGCATAAGCAGTGATCTTAAAGTAGTACTGGTTCATATCTTTTTTAACGATCGGCGTGTCACATCTCCAGCAGCATCCATCGACAACCTGCTCATTTGCAAGAACAGTCTGGTCGTGTGGACACCAGTTAAGCATCCCTTTTTCACGATAGAGCAAACCTTTGTTGTACATATCAATGATAAAGCCCTGCTCAAATTTTGTGTAAAGCTCATCGCTCGTTGCAAGTTCACGTTTACGAGAGAATGAAAAGCCTAGAGAGTAAAACTCGTTTTTCATATAGTCTATGTTATCGTATGTCCAACTCTTTGGATGGCTTCCATTTTTGATGGCAGCATTCTCAGCAGGCATACCAAAACTGTCAAACCCGATAGGGTGCAGAACATTTTTGCCCTGTTGTCTGTGATAACGAGCAAAAGCATCTGAGATAGAGTAGTTTCTTACATGCCCCATATGAAGACGTCCACTAGGAAAAGGGAACATTGAAAGAATGTACTTCTTCTCCTGTGTAAAATCTTCACTCGGCTCGAAACTCTCGTGCTCTTTCCAGTACTCTTGCCACTTTTTTTCTACTTCTTGTGCCTTATATTCCAAACTCTTTCCTCTTAATACTCTTCATGTGTTTTACTGCTCTCAATGTAGACGAGTCCCATTGAGAAGATATTTGCTATTAGCGCACCTATTGAGAGTGCGATTGCCCATGAGTCATCTTGTACGATAACCAAAAATATAAACGCAGGGATCAGGTGTAGATCAGCAACCAAAGAGGATGCCAAAAGTTCTGCAGAGAGCAGATTTCTAACGCCTATTTTTAAAATCGTAGATATCAAGTTCACACTTGCTGCTACGAAAAGCGAAATTGCAGTATTTTCATACAAAAAGCCTGCAATCGACGTTAAACTCATGAGTGAAAAAAATACGTAAACTACTTTACCCCAATCCATATCCTGCTCCTTTTACATTACACCTGATTCAAACTGCTCACGCATTCTGTTTTTCTCAGCTTCTCTTTTTGCTTTTTCAGCCAGTTTTTCGTGGTATTTTTTCACGTCGAAACCAAACCATAAAAGAATAGGTGAAGCAACAAAAATAGATGAATATGTACCTATAACTATACCAATGAGCATCGTAAATGCAAATGGATGAATAATCTCACCACCGAACATAAAGAGTGTAAATATCACAAAGAATGTCGTGAGTGATGTAAGCGTCGTTCTTGAGAGCGTTCGCGTTATAGACTCATTTATTATCTCTTGAAGACTCGTTGTCTTTTTCGATGTCACAATTCCCTCACGAATACGGTCAAATACGATGATGGTATCATTGAGTGAATACCCAAGCAGTGTAAGGAGTGCCGCTAAAACATCAAGGTTTACATCGATGCCAAAAAGTGCTACAAAACCACTTGCAATGGAGACATCATGAATAAGTGCAACAATCGAAGCAACCGCAAAACGCCACTCGAAACGAAACGCAACGTATATCAAAATACCTGCGATTGCCAAAAGCATTGACATAATGCCCTTCTCACGAAGTTCACTTCCGACTTTTGGTCCGACAATATCAACACGACGTATCTCAAAGTTCCCTGTGCCTTTGAGCGCTTCACGTGTAACATCACCAATATCTTGCGTCACACTTCCTGTTGTCGTCTTCATTCGTATGACTATCTCGTTCGGTGAGCCAAACTCTGTAATTGACGCATTGTCAAAAAGTTTATTTCCCTGTAGTCTCTCTCGAATCTTATCTATAGGAGCTTCTTTATCATACTTCACCTGAACAATCGTTCCACCTGCAAAGTCAATACCGTAGTTAAAACCTTTCACTGCCAAAATAGCATATGAAAGCAAGACCAATGTAATAGAAAACGCTATTGCTATTTTTGATTTACCCATAAAATTAAGGGCTGATTTATATCTAAAAAATTCCATAATTACCCCTTAATTCCAAACCAAAATTTATAATCTTTGCTCTTTCTTATCTTATCTTCAAGCATATCGTAAATACCATGTGTTCCTAAAATAGCCGTAAGCATAGAGGCTAAAATACCAATACTCATCGTAATAGCAAAACCTTTAATAGCACCCGTACCATAAACATATAGAACAACCGCTGCAATGAGAGTCGTAATGTTCGCATCTAAAATAGCACTCATTGCGTTTGCATACCCCTCTTCTATGGCTTTGTGCATAGACTTACCTTCATAAATCAGCTCACGTATCCTCTCAGATATAATAACGTTGGCATCAACTGCCATACCGACCGTAAGGACAATACCTGCCATACCCGGAAGTGTCAATGTCGCACCAAAGAGGCTCATGACTGCCAAGAGCAAGAAAAGGTTGGCAATAAGTGCAATGTTTGCAATGACACCAGCCATACGGTAGTAAACAACCATAAAAATAATTACAAGTGCAAAACCACCAAAGAGTGCGACCATCGAAGCTTTAATACTGTCAGCTCCCAAGCTTGGCCCTACTGAGCGTTTTTCCATCAAGTAAATTGGTGCAAGCAGTGCACCTGAGCGCAGTGCAATAGCCAAATCTTTTGCTTCAAGTACCGTATAGTTTCCAGATATCTGTCCTGCACCGCCACCGATACGTTCATTAATATTTGGAGCAGAAAAGACCTTTCCATCGAGAACAATAGCAAGACGTTTTCCAACATTCTTACCGGTAAAGTCACCGAAGATGTCAGCACCCTCTGCGTTTAGTTTAAAGTCGATTACAGGACGGTTGTTTTGATCAAAGCCTACATTTGCACCAGTGAGCATACTTCCATCTAAAATAGGAATCTCATGTACAAGATACTTTATCTTAGGGTTCTTCGCATCAGCTAAAATCACATCACCATACTCCGCGGCATCTGCCGGACTCATATTGTAAACCCTTGCATTTCTCTCTTCATCGACTGCCATAAGTTCAAGCTTCGCTGCACGGGAGATAAGTTCACGTGCACGTTGCTCCTCTTGTGGTGTTTTAATACCTGCAAGTTCTACAAGAATTTTATCTTTCCCCTGTTTTGCAACGAGCGGTTCAGAGAGTCCAAACTGGTCAAGTCTGTTTCGTATCGTCTCAATCGCCTGATCTATTGCAAGTTGTTTGATTTTCTTGATCTCTTTTGGAGAAAAAGTTATGTGAATGACACTCCCCTCTTGCGAAATTTGTGCACCATCTATTTTCTTTAAAAACTCATCAAAAGATTTCACTTCATCACTATCAAGCACTTCAAAGCTCACACTCTCATCATCAAAAGTAAGATTGTCTATTAAGATATCATTTCTCTCAGCATAGTGTTTAATACTTGCCGCAACAGATTTAATACGAGATTTGATCGCTTCATCGGTTTTGACACCCAAAAGCATATGCAGACCGCCTTGAAGATCAAGGCCTAATGTTATTTTTTTGCCACCCTCTGTTTGCAAAAGTGACGGTACTGAAAAGACAATACCAAATACCAATGCTAAAGCAAAAATGACAATTCGGTAATTAAGCTTCATCCTCGTACTTCTTTGCAATGGAATCTTTTGTAATTTTAACGATTGTGTCTTTATTCATTTCAACACTGAAAAACTTCTCTTCAACTTTATGAACAACAACAATAAAACCACCATTGGTGATCACTTTATCGCCTTTTTTGAGAGACTCTAGCATCTCTTTTTTAGCTTTCGCCTCTTTTTGTTGTGGACGTATAATCACAAAGTACATAATTGCGATTAAAAATACGAATGGTAATAACTGAGAAATAATTTCCATGTTCTGCGTTTCCTTGAGTAAAATTTTGGCGATTATACAAGAAATATACTAAATAACGAGTAAATTGAGTACAATTTCACTTATGAAACGATTATTGAGGCATCTTTTTACAGGATTGGTGAGTGCACTGCTTTTGAGTGCTTTCATCTATCTCGCAGACTACGGCATTACAAACAAATTTCTGAACACACTTTTAGGCATTTCGGCATTTGCCCTTTTACTCTACATTCCTAAACGCAGCGTGCTCTTTGCAGGCTTTTTCATAGGGCTGTTGTGGTTTTACTGGATAGGCTACAGCTTTAAGTATCAGGGTGTCGGATATATGACCCCTATTGTCACTTTTGGATTTGGAGTGCTTTACCTGCTCTTTTTTGCTCCGCTTGCCCTTACCGACAAGCCCTATATACGTGCCGTTTTTCTTTTTATTTTGAGTTTTTTCGAGCCGCTTGGCTGGAACTGGATGAAATTAGAGCTGCCTTTCATCAACAGCTACATTGGTGTGTACCACTATCAGTTTATTGCTCTCTTACTTGCCCTGAGTCTGCCTGCACTCATACAAAACAAAAAGTACAAATTCCTGCCACTGCTACTGTTGGTCGCTGCGTTTAAC
>JALUZQ010000017.1 GCA_027011725.1 Sulfurimonas sp.
TTGGTCTTAGAGAGAAAAGGTATATTTGCCGGAAGTTTGATGAGGGCTGAGACAGCAGAAAAAGAGTACCTAAAAAAACTGATGCTTGCAAACTTTGATAAACTAGATGCAAACGATCTTATAGCAACACTTGAAGAGAGTGGCGTAGAGATAGATAAAAATAAACTCTAAAGAGATAAAATAACGAGGTAAAGAGTATGAAAAAAACAATAGCACTCCTGAAAAAACATGATGAACTGACAATAATTGATGAAGCTTTAGATATCTATCTTGAGATTCCTCATTTGGCATATGCTGAAGTGAAAAAAGAGGATGGCGGTAAAGCACTTCTTTTTACAAATGTAATCGATGCAAAGAGTGGGAAGAAGTTTGATGAGCCGGTATTGATGAATGTATTTGGTTCATATAAGCGTTGTGAGCTTCTTTTTGGAAGAACTATTGAGTCTGTGGCAGATGAGATAACAAAGCTTTTACATATGAAACCGCCTGCTGGATTTATGGAAAAAATAGATATGGCAAAAGAGCTTTTTTCCCTCAAAAACATCTTTCCAAAACGCTTGAAAGGCGAGGGTGAGTGTCAGCAGATAAAATATCTTGATGATGCGGTAGACCTTTACAAACTTCCTGTTCTTACTACTTGGGAGCAAGATGGTGGTCCTTTCATAACTATGGGACAGGTCTATACACAAAGTCTTGATGGTGAAATGGTCAATCTTGGAATGTATCGCCTACAGGTCTATGATAAAAACCACTTAGGAATGCACTGGCAGATTCACAAAGACTCTTCACACTTTTTTGACCAGTACCAAAAAGCTGGAAAAAAGATGCCTGTGAGTATCGCCATAGGCGGAGATCCACTCTATACTTGGTGTGCAACTGCGCCACTTCCGTATGGTGTGAATGAACTGCTTATGTATGGGCTTATCACAAAAAAACCGGCGCAACTTGTGAAGTCATTGACAACGCCTCTGTATATTCCAAAAGATGTTGACTATGTCATAGAGGGGTGGGTGGATCCTGCTGAGATGAAAATAGAAGGGCCTTTTGGAGACCATACCGGTTACTATACACTCGAAGAGCCGTATCCTGTTCTTGAAGTGGGCGCTATTACGATGAAAAGAGAGAGAACATTTTTGGCGACAGTTGTCGGGAAACCACCTTTAGAAGATAAATATATGGGCTGGGCTACTGGCAAGATATTCTTCCCTCTTTTAAAAACAACGACACCGGATCTACTTGATTATCATATGCCTGAAAATGCAGGTTTTCATAACCTTATTTTGGCGAAGATGCAGCCGCTGTATAAAGGACATGCAAAACAGTTTATGCACGCTTTTTGGGGCGCAGGACAGATGAGCTTTGTAAAACATGCCATATTTGTGGATGAGGGTGCACCAAAACTTGAAAATTATGAAGCATTTGCAACATATATACTCAACAGATTTACACCAAAGTCAATGTTCATCACAGAGGGCATACTCGATGCACTTGACCACTCTTCTCCTGAATCTTTAGTAGGTGGAAAACTGGGCATAGATGCGACGCTTGCAACACAGGTAGAAGCACCACAACTTTTAGGTGATGCAGAGCTGTTGAAAAAAGTACAGGAGCTTGTTCCTGATGCTGTGGATCTGCATCAGTTTATGAGACGAACAAACAACCCTGTAACGGTAATAAGTGTCAATAAAACAAAAAATGCAAAAGAGTACTTTGATGCACTTGTACAACTCAGTCCGCACTTGAGAATAGTTGTCTTCGTTGATGCCAAAAAGAATGATATACGAAACTCATATATGCTTATTTGGCGTGTGACAAATAATATGGATGCTCAAAGAGATGTTTATACTGCGGGACTGATGGTCGGCGTAGACGGTACGAATAAAACGCAACTTGACGGCTTTACAAGAGAGTGGCCTGATGATGTGGATTGTACGCCGAGTGTCGTAGAAAAACTCAAAGAAAAAGGTGTTTGGGATTTTGATGATAAATTGTTTCAAAAGTTTCAATTATAAGCAAATTTTATCAAAAGCTTGTGATATAAGCCAACTGTAATTATTTCTAGTGTAAGATGAATTTTACTTTTTATTAAGGTTGATTTATATGAATAAATTTGTGTTGGTATTTCTTTCTATTATGATTCTTTCTTTGACATCTGCAAACGCAGCCATCTATAAAGGGCAAAGAATTTTTATAAAAAAATGTCTTCCTTGCCACAAAGATGGACAGAACTTCATAGCAGAGTATAAAATGCGACAGTGGAAAAAGCTTATGAAGAAAAAGGGAAAACCGCTCGCAGAACTTCATTTAAAAAATAAAAAAGCGAAAAAATCATGGAAATATTTTAAAAGTAAAAAATATGCGCGTAAGTCTAAACATTTGAAACAGTTTCTTATAGAATATGCCAAAGACAGTGGAAATGTTCCTGCTTGTAACTAACTTTTCAAGTAAAGCAGTTGCTTTACTTCCCTCTCTTCTTTGTAAAATCTCTCTTTTTAGATAAAATATCAAACTTTTTAAATATTATTATTTATAACCTAAGGAACTGTAATGGAAAAAATGTGGTCAGGCCGCTTTTCGGCATCTGCTTCAAACCTTTTAGACCAATTTAATGCATCTATCATGTATGACAGAAAACTCTATCGTGAAGATATTGAAGGTTCATTGGCACATGCGCAAATGCTGGCAAAACAGGGCATACTTACACAAGATGAGCTTAAAGAGATTCAAGATGGTTTGGCTCAGGTCAAAAAAGAGATAGAATCAGGCGAATTTGAGTGGAATATTTCAGATGAAGATCTCCATATGGGGATAGAAAAACGTCTTACAGCCCTCATAGGCGATACAGGAAAGAAACTCCATACTGCAAGAAGTAGAAACGATCAGGTCGCAGTTGATTTCCGTCGTTATGTCCTACGTAAAAATCTTGAAATTTCTCAAGCTGTGCAAGCTTTGATGGAAGTGATAGTTGAACTTGCATCAAAACATACAGATACTTTGATTCCGGGTATGACACATCTGCAACATGCACAGCCTATTAACTTTGGGTTTCATTTGGGTGCATATCTTTCAATGTTTAAGCGCGATATTGAACGTTTTGAAAGCTCTTATAAACGCAATAATGTCTCTCCTCTTGGTTGTGCAGCACTTGCTGGGACGCCACATAATGTTGACAGAGAGTACTCTGCTGAGCTGCTTGGGTTTGATAGTGTGAGCGTGAATTGTCTCGATACAGTGAGTGACAGAGATTTTGCTTTAGAGATTTTATTTAACATCTCAACTATGATGATGCACATATCACGACTCTCAGAAGAGCTTGTGATGTGGAGCAGTTATGAGTTTGGGTTTGTTGAACTCTCAGATGAGTACTCAACCGGAAGTTCAATCATGCCTCAAAAGAAAAACCCTGATGTTCCTGAACTTTTACGTGGAAAAACAGGACGTGTCTATGGAGCACTTGTGGGGCTTTTGACTGTTATGAAAGGGCTGCCACTTGCATATAACAAAGATACGCAAGAAGATAAAGAGGGGGTTTTTGATGCAGTTGAAACAGCTGAGATCTCTCTTGAAATATTAAAAGAAGCGCTAAGAACAATGCAGGTAAAAGCGAAAAATATGGAAAGTGCTTGTGCTATTGGGCATTTGAGTGCAACGGATCTGGCTGATTACCTGGTAGAGAAATGTGGTATACCATTTAGAGAAGCGCATTTTATTACAGGACGTGCCGTAGCAAAAGGTGAAGAGCTTGGTGTTGATCTCTCTAAAATGGATTTTAAATATCTTAAAGAGATTGATGAGCGCATTAATGAAGATGTGATGGAGTATCTTGGTCTTCGTCACTCGATGAATGCAAGAACCTCTCAAGGTGGAACAGCGAGCGAGCGTACAAAAGAGCAGCTGGAATATTTTAAAAATTATCTACAAGGAAAGAAATAATATGAAAGTAACAATTACACATAAAGATGCAATGAAGTTTGAGGCAAAGACTGAAAAATCAAGTTTTATTATTGACTGCCCTACAATTTCACCGGTGGAGTATTTTCTCTCAGGTATCATCACTTGTAGTGCAACGGACATTGTCTTACTTCCTAAAAATCAAGGTTTTTCTGTCACTGATTTGGTAGTAGAGGGAGATGCAACACGAGCAGAAGATCATCCAAGAAAGTTTACAAAACTCTTTTTAGATTATAAATTCAACTCTGATGGTGATGATACGCAGGCCGCTCGTTGGGTTGCGGCATCTATTGAGACTTACTGCTCAACTATCAATACTATTCGTGATACGACAGAAATCTCGTACTCGGTCACTCATAATGGTAAAATGATTCGTGAAAATGAAAAAGTGATTAGCGGCGGCGGAAGCAATATCGATCTTGGTGAAATAGACGCTTGTTGTAGTTAGTATGTCAAAGTCTTACAGGAGATACGCTCTCCTTGTAAGTTTTAAATGAAATCCTTAGGGTCTGCATCGCTTAGATGTTCCCACTTTAGTTTTGCACCACCTAAAACATGGAAGTGAAGGTGTTTTACCTCTTGCCCACCATTATCTCCTACATTCGTTATCACTCTGTATCCATCTTTATCGATGCCTACTTGTTTTACAAGTTCTTGAATGAAGCTCGTCATTCCTGCCATTGTTTGAGGAGAGACTTCGTTAAAACTCTCTACATGTATTTTTGGAATTGCCAAAATATGTGTAGGCGCTTTTGGATTTATGTCATGAAAAGCTAAAAAATTGTCGTTCTCAAGCTCTATATTTGCAGGTATTTCTCTGTTTACAATTTTACAAAATAAGCACATCTTACTTCCTTCGTTTTCTTTATATTATAGCATAGAAGAGCCTTAATGAAGCTACTTGTAAATTAATTTCGCTATAATCCTCTTAAAATTTCATAATTATGGAGACTCTCAATTGAAAGAGTGGTACGATAAAATAGAAAAAGCAGACTCTGTTGATGCTCTTGAAGAGATACGCATTGCTGTATTTGGAAAAAAAGGTGTTCTAGCAGCGCAGTTTGCGAAGATGAAAGATGTTCCAAATGAGCAAAAAGGAGCATTTGCAAAAGAGCTCAATGCTCATAAGCAAAACTTGATGAATGAGTTCACAGCAAAGAAAATTGTGTTGCAAACACAGGCATTGCAAGAAGCGATGAAGGCTGAAGCGATCGATGTTTCAATGTACTCTGCAAAAAGTACAGCGGGAGCACTACATCCTGTAATGGAGACAATGGACAGAATCGTTGAGTATTTCTCATCGATGAACTTTAGTGTAAAGACTGGACAGATCGTTGAAGATGATTTCCATAACTTTGAAGCACTCAATCTTCCAAAGTACCATCCTGCACGTGATATGCAAGATACTTTTTACTTTAAAGACGAGATGCTGCTTCGTACACATACTTCACCGGTACAGATTAGAACGATGCTAGAGAGTAAACCTCCTATTCGTATGATCGCTCCGGGTGCTGTTTTTCGCCGTGATTATGACTTGACACATACACCGATGTTCCATCAGATAGAAGGACTTTTGGTGGATGAAGAGGGGAAAGTCTCTTTTGCAAATCTAAAGTTTATTTTAGAGGATTTTCTAAAATATATGTTTGGTGATGTAGATGTACGTTTCCGTCCTTCGTTCTTTCCATTCACCGAGCCTTCTGCTGAAGTTGATATCTCTTGTGTCTTTTGTAAAGGTGAAGGGTGTCGCGTCTGTTCACACACTGGCTGGCTTGAAGTATTGGGATGTGGTATAGTCGATCCTAACGTTTTTGAAGCGGTAAAATATAAAAATGTTAGTGGATACGCATTTGGTTTGGGTGTTGAGCGTTTTGCTATGCTTATTCACCAAATCGGAGATCTTCGTTCACTCTTTGAGGGCGATATTAAATTACTGGAGCAGTTTCAATGATAGTTACAAGAAGTTGGTTAGATGAGTGGATAGATTTAAGTGGTATCTCAACTGAAGATATTGCAAAAACATTTAACTCAATCGGCTTGGAAGTTGACAGAGTGCATGAGTATAGAGTACCTCAAAAGATTGTCTTTGGTAGAGTTTTAGAGTGTGAAAAACATCCTGATGCAGATAAGCTCAATGTATGTAAAGTTGATGTCGGTTCTGCTATTCGTCAAATTGTTTGCGGTGCTGCAAATGTAAGAGCCGGACTTGATGTGGTTGTAGCAACTGTTGGTGCTGTAATGCCTTCTGGACTTGCTATAAAACCTGTAAAGCTTCGCGGTGTTGAATCTGATGGAATGATATGTTCAGCTGGTGAGATAGGACTTCCTGATCTTGGTAAGGGCATTATGGAACTTGATGCAAGTATTGGGAAGTATGAGATAGGTCAGGAAGTCAGTGAAAATGCTGTTTTAAATGATGACCTCATAGAGATAGAACTTACTGCAAACAGAGGGGACTGTCTCAGTATTCGTGGTGTTGCACGTGACTTGAGCGCTGCGTTTGATAGACCTATAAAAGAGTATGTTGTAACGGATAATGATGAAAAAAGAGGTGTTGGTAGAATTCTTTCACTTACACATGAAAAATCTTTGGGAGTCAACCTTCGTTACAAAGCACTAGATTTGAAAGAGCTCTCTCTTCCAATGGTAGTTTCACTTAGACTTGCACAAATAGAAGAGAAGAGAGAGAGTGACATAGAGTCTCTTCTTTACTATGTGACACACTCAACGGGTGTTGTTTTACGAGCTTATGAGCGTGACTTCTTTACATCAAAAGATGAGAGTGTCGCAAAACTGGTTCTTAATGAAGATGCAAAAGGGTATGCATGTATATTTACTCCTAAAAAAGAGGTAGCTTCTGTTATAGGTGTGAACCAAAATGATGCTTCTAAGGTAAAACATGACAATACTACTATATGTTTAGAAGCAAGTTACATCCCACCTGATATTATCTCGAAAAAGATGGCTGACAATAAAATTGACGCTGACGTGATGTTTTACAGAACTTCACGAGGAAGTGAACCTGAACTAGAGGGTGGGCTCTCTTACTGTATCGACCTTATTGAGAGCTGTTCAAGCTCTACGACTTATGGTGGAAGTATCGAGCACGTCTATGAGTTTAAAGAGAAAATTGTTAAAGTAACAAAACAAGAGATAGATGAGATCATAGGTGCGAACATTGATAAGTCAGTGGTTACAAAAATACTTAAAAATCTTGGTTTTGATACCTCAAAATCTTCAACAGATGTATTTGTAGTACATGTTCCGCAGTTTAGACATGATATTGTCAATAAGCAGGACATTGTCGAAGAGATCGTACGTATGGTAGGAATTGACAACATTCCTTCAAAACCATTTGTACTTGAAGAGGCAAACAGACTTGAAGATAACTACTTTGAGTATAAAAAACGTTCACTTTACAGACACAAAGCGGCACAAAGCGGCTTCTTTGAGTCGGTACATTTTGTTTTTGATGAGAAAAAAGTGCTGCAAAAGTATGGCTTTGAAACAACAAAAGAGGAGTTAGAACTTCTTAACCCTATTGTTCAGACCTTAGATACACTGCGTCCGACACTTTTAACAGGACTTTTAAAAGCAGCCTCTATGAATGTAAAAAATGGCTATGCCCGTGTTGCACTCTTTGAGATAGGTTCAGTCTTTACGCCACTCCGTGATGAGTCACTTAAAGCCTCTTTTTTAATGAGCGGTGAGAGAGAGAATGAGAGTCTTGCAAATGGTGGCCGTCCTGCAGCTGTTGATTTTGCTTACTTTACACAAAAGATAGCTGATGTTGTGGGTGATGTAGAACTCAAAGAGTTTCAAACGCAGCACACACTTTCACATACCTACCAGAGTGCACAAGTTCTTCAAAATGGTGAAGTCTTGGGTGAACTTTTTCGTGTACATCCTGAAGTGGAAAAAGAGTATGGCTTAGGAACTACATTTCTTTGTGAACTTGACTTCTCAAAACTTAAACATGAGCTCAAAACTGCGAAACCCGCATCGAAGTACCAGGCATCGTTTAGAGATTTAAGTCTGTTGATGCCAAAAGATATGGCATATGAGAAAATAAAAAATGTCATTGAGGCGAGTGAAATTCCAAACCTTATCCGTTTCTATCCGGTGGATAAATATACAGATGAGGCGCTTGGTGAGAATATGAGCTTGAGTATTCGTTTTGTGTTGCAATCTGATGAGAAAACACTCGAAGAAGAGGACATTACAAATGTGATGGATAAAATCTTAGAAGAGCTCAATAAAGAACTTGGTATCGGACTAAGATAATGCGTAGTGTTCTTGTCTCACCTGCAGCGCCTTTTTCTTTGAGTATCTCTAAAATCGCTTCAGATAAATCTATCTCACATCGCAGTGTTATGTTCGCAATGCTCGCTGATGGCGAGAGTGAGATAGAGAACTTCTTACGTGCAGAAGATACCATGAACTCTTTAGAGATAGTAAAAAATCTCGGTGCAGAGGTGCAAGATGATGGAGATGTGATAAAAATAGTATCACATGGAATTAAAGAGCCTTTTGAGATACTCGACTGTGGAAACTCAGGAACGGGTATTCGTCTTTTTTGTGGGCTTTTAAGTTCTGCAGAGGGACATTTTGTACTTACAGGTGACAAATATCTGCGTCGCCGTCCTATGAAGCGCGTCACTGCACCGCTGCGAAGTATAGGTGCAAAGATAGATGGCCGTGAAGATGGTAATCTTGCCCCTTTAAGCATTCGTGGAGCATCACTCAAAGCTTTTACGTATGAGAGTAAAATTGCCTCGGCACAGGTAAAGTCTTGTATGATTTTAGCTGCTTTAAACGCAGACGGTGTATGCCGCTATACAGAGCCTGAACTCTCACGTGATCATACAGAGAGAATGTTGCAAGGGATGGGTGCAGAACTCGAAGTAGATGGACTCACAACTACCATTAAACCTCTTCAAGGACTGCTTTCACCTTTGAAAATACGAGTACCGGCAGACCCTTCTTCTGCTTTTTTCTTCGCAGTTGCTGCTGCTATTACTCCTGAATCTGATGTTATATTAGAGGGTGTGACACTCAATCCTACGCGTATAGAAGCATTTAAGGCACTAGAGCGTATGGGTGCAGATATCACTTATGAATTAACTGATAATAAGTATGAACCGGTAGGAAATATTCATGTGAAATATGCACCGCTTCATGGAATTACAGTAGAAGATAATATCTCTTGGTTAATAGATGAACTTCCGGCACTCAGCATTGCAATGGCAACTGCGAGTGGTGAGAGTGTAGTGAAAAATGCAAAAGAGTTACGTGTAAAAGAGAGTGACAGAATTGCTACTGTTGTGACAGGTCTACGTGCTTGTGGCATAGAAGTGGATGAGTATGAAGATGGTTATAAAATCACAGGAGGCACTCTGCATAAAGCAAAGGTTGAGAGTGATGGTGACCATCGTATAGCGATGAGTTTTATCATAGCCGGATTGCAATGTGGAATGGAAGTGAGTGATTTGGATTGTATTAACACTTCATTTCCAAACTTTTTTGAGTTGTTACAGCAGCTTACTCAGATAGAATTTAGAGATTAAATAAGATTTCTCTCACCGTAAGGTGTAGCTTTACAGAAAATAATTTAGTTATTTTCTGCATCGTCCTTTAGGCCAGAAGTGAGGGGAATTTACAAAGGAATTACTTCCTTTGTGAAGGAGACAGAAATAGTGAAGATAGAACTTGCTGAAAATTACGGATTTTGTTTTGGTGTCAAACGTGCTATTAAAATAGCAGAAGAGAATACAAACGCAGCGACCTATGGACCTTTGATCCATAACTCTAAAGAGATAGAGAGACTCGATAAAGACTTTAAAGTTGGTCTTGTTGAGGATTTTAGTGCTTTTAAAAAGGGTGATAAAGCAATTGTCCGTACACATGGAATTGTAAAAGATGAACTTGCAGCACTCAAACGCAATGGGGTTGATGTAGTCGATGCAACCTGTCCTTTTGTCACAAAACCCCAAGAGATTGCACAAGAGATGAGTGAAAAAGGCTATAGCGTTGTCATTTTCGGTGATGAAAAACATCCTGAAATCAAGGGTGTAAAGTCATACGCAACACATGGCGCTATAGTAGTAAGCTCTGTCGATGAAGTGAAAGATCTCAAACTGCATGAGCGTGTGGCACTTATTGCGCAGACGACAAGAAAAGTAGAAGATTATATGCAAATAGCGAACTACTTGATTCCCCGTCATAAAGAGGTACGGGTTTTTAATACAATATGTAACGCAACATTTGAAAATCAAGAAGCAATTCGTAATCTTTCTCAAAAAGCAGACGTTATGCTCGTCATTGGTGGAAAGAACTCTTCAAATACGAAACAACTCTTTAGTATTGCAAAAGAGAACTGCGAAGACAGTTACCATATAGAGGATGAATCAGAACTTGATTTTGACTGGTTTAAAGGGAAAGAACTTTGTGGTATCAGTGCAGGTGCTTCTACTCCTGATTGGATCATTCAAAATGTTATCAATCACATTCAAAAAGGTCTTGAAAAGTAAACTACTTTCAAGACTTTTCTCTTTTTCTTCAATTCTTCTTTAGTTTAATACCCATATAATCATATTTTAGATATAATCACGACAATTTTTATGTAACAGAGGATAGGCAATGGCGTTCGATAACGAATCATTTGAAGAAGAAGAAAATTTTGCAGAGATGTTTGCTGCAAGCGAAAAACAACAAGAGAAAAGTCGTACCGTAGAGGGCGAAATAGTAGAGATACAAGCTGATGACAACAGAGCATTAGTAGGTGTTGGTGATAAACTTGAGGGTATTTTAAACCTTGATGAGATCCGTGATGAAAACGGTGAACTAAAGTATAACACTGGTGACAAGATTAAAGTACTTGTAATGGGGTACTATAATGAGCGTCCTAAAATTTCACACAAAAAAGTTTTAGAACAAGAGAAGACTATTGAATTCATCGATGCACACAAAGATGATTTTGAAGATTTAGTAGTTGAAGGTGTTATTACGAAGAAAAACCGTGGTGGTTATGTAGTAGAAGCTGATGCAGTTTCATTCTTTATGCCACGTTCATTAGCTGCGTTTAAAGAGACAGATGATGTAGTCGGTCGTAAAATTAAAGCGCAAGTTATTAAAATTGATCCGGAAGAGAACTCAATCATTCTTTCTCGTCGTAAACTTTTTAATGAAGAACGCAAAAAGAAAAAAGAGATCATTGATCAACTTATGGCAGAAGATGTTGTTGTTGAAGGTGTTATCAAAAAGATCACTAGCTACGGTATGTTCGTAGATGTTGGTGGTGTTGATGGTCTTGTTCACTACAACGAAATCTCTTATAAAGGGCCGGTAAATCCGTCTAAACTTTATAAAGAGGGTGATGTTGTAACTGTAAAAGCTATCTCTTATGACAAAGACAAGCGTCACTTATCTCTTTCTATCAAAGCGGTACAACCAGACCCTTGGGCTGAAGTTGAATCAGAGCTTGATGAAGGTGATACAATTACTGTAACTGTTTCTAATGTGGAAGCGTATGGTGCATTTGTTGACCTTGGAAATGACATAGAAGGTTTCTTACATATTTCAGAAATTACTTGGAATAAAAATGTAAAAAATCCGGGAGATTACTTAGAAGTAGGTCAAGAGATTGATGTTGAAGTTATTGAGATAAACTCTAAGACTCATAAGCTTCGTGTTTCTTTAAAAAGACTTCTTCCAAAACCATTTGATGAGTTCTTGAAGAACTACAAAGAGGGTGACGTTGTAACTGGTACTGTTACTTCTTTAACTGACTTCGGTGCATTCGTTCGTATTGATGGTGTTGAAGGTCTTTTACATAACCAAGACATCTCTTGGGATAAAAATACAAAAGCAAAAGATGTTCTAAAATCTGGTGAAGAGGTTGAAGTGAAAATTGCAAAAATCAATGCAGAAGATCAAAAAATCTCATTGAATCGTAAAACTTTACTTGAATCACCAATAGACAAATTCGCTACTACTCACAAAGTGAATTCAGTAGTAACAGGAACTATCCGTGATATCAAAGACTTTGGTGTATTTGTTTCACTTGAAGATGGTGTTGATGCACTTATTCGTGACGAAGATTTAGCTCCACTTAACAAAGAAGAGTTAGAAGTTGGTCAAGAAATCGAAGCTGCGATTGCAAATATCGACACTCGTCGTGACCGTATCCGTTTATCTGTTAAAAAATTAGACTACATTAAAAATCAAGCAATGCTTGAAGAGATTAATGACAATGAATCACACTCTTTAGGTGATTTAATCAAAGACAAATTGAACAAATAAGTAATTTGTTGCGATGCAAAGATTTATAAAATGGTTCGCTCCTATTGTTGCGATAGGAGTAGCCATCTTTATAACTTACTTTTTAATTTCAATCAACTCAGATACTGTTGTTGTTGATGATGAACCGCTTTCATATCAAGAGACGACAAAACAGGAAAACAAACAAAAAAACTGGCTTGACCATTTTTCAAAATCAAAAAAGCTTGGCTATTTTTACCCTGTAAATGAAATCTATCTCAAAGTAGATTTAAACGAAAAAATAACTAAAACTATTACATACAAGCTAACTGCTAATATTCAAGACCCTTATCAACTATTTTGTTTAAAAGAGGAACTTGAAAATTACAAGATGAAGTACTTTTTAAAAAAAGATAAGTATGGAGTAGATTTACTTATTTATTCACGTAATGTAAATAAATTAAATGACTTAGTGAAAGTGCTAAAAAATTACAAAATAAATGCTCAAGTAGAGCACTATAAAGAGGATTATTAAAATGCAAAAATATACTGTAGTAGTTTGTGATCATATACATCAAGCAGGTTTGGATATGCTTGAAAATGATGAAAATATTAACTTTGTAATGGCAGCAGATGTTGATAAAAAAGAGCTTGTTGAGAAAATTATTCCAACTGCCGATGTAGCAATTACAAGAAGTTCAACAGATGTTGATGACTTCTTTATAGAACATGCAACGAATTTAAAAGCAATTGTGCGTGCGGGTGTTGGTGTTGACAATGTAAACATTCCTGAGTGTTCTAAAAAAGGTATCATCGTTATGAATGTACCGACTGCAAACACTATTGCTGCGGTTGAACTTACTATGACACATATGCTCTCTTGTATGAGAATGTTTCCATACTCTCATGACCATTTGAAAAATCAAAGAATCTGGAAACGTGAAAAATGGTATGGATATGAGCTTAAAGGCAAAAAACTTGGTGTTATCGGTTTTGGTAACATTGGTAGCCGTGTTGCAAAACGTGCACAAGCATTTGAGATGGATATTGTTGCGTATGACCCGTATATTAACCCTTCAAAAGTTACTGATCTTGATATGACATATACTAAAAACTTTGATGATATTTTAGCGTGTGATGTGATTACTATTCATACTCCTAAAAACAAAGAGACTATTGGTATTATTGACAAAGAAGAGATAGCTAAAATGAAAGATGGTGTTGTTTTGGTAAACTGTGCAAGAGGGGATCTTTACAATGAAGACGCACTTTATGATGGTTTAAAATCTGGTAAAATCCGTTTTGCAGGTATTGATGTATTTGGAAAAGAGCCTGCTACTGATAATAAGCTACTTGACTTGGATAATATCGTTGTCTCTCCTCACTTAGGAGCAAATACGTATGAGTCTCAGTACAACATAGGAACACAAGCAGCTGAAAATGCTATTGCTGCTGCAAAAGGC
>JALUZQ010000018.1 GCA_027011725.1 Sulfurimonas sp.
CAGGTGTCTATAAAGATGTACTGCTTGCTTCTTTACTTATCAACCTTTTTGTCTTGGCAACACCGCTCTTTACCATGAATGTTTATGACAGAGTTATTCCAAATAATGCTATTGAAACACTTTGGGTCTTTGCTATTGGTGTCATTATTGTCTATTTGATCGATGCATTTGCCAAACATTCGAGGAACTATCTCTTAGAGATCGCAGCAAAAAAGAGTGACATCATTATGTCATCCATTATCTTTGAAAAAGTTCTCTCTCTAAAGATGGCACACATTCCGCAGTCTGTCGGCTCATTTGCAAACAACATAAAAGACTTCGACAGTATTCGCGGCTTTTTAACAAACGCAACGATGGCGGTACTTATCGACCTGCCGTTTGCTATTATATTTCTACTTACCATTGCTTATCTTGGCGGTATCATCGCTGTCATTCCTATGATTACTATTCTTTTCATAGTTGGTTACTCTTTGTTTATCACACGACCATTACGCCAAAGCATAGAGTCAACCCATGAAGCAAGTGCAAAGAAGAGTTCTATTCTCATTGAAGCACTCAGCAATATTGAGACCCTCAAAACATTAGGAGTGCTCAACCAAATACAATGGAAATGGGAAGAATCAACGGGAGAGATAGCCAATAAAAGCCTCAAGTCTCGTTTAATGTCAGCTTCTATTCCTACTATTACTCAGCTGCTTATTCAGCTCAATACTGTTGTCATTGTCGTCGTCGGTGTCTATAAAATTCAAGCATTTGAGCTCTCTATGGGTGGACTTATCGCCATTGTTATTCTTACCGGACGCACACTCGCACCACTTGGTCAGATCGCAGCACTTATTACAAACTTCGAAGATGCAAAAACATCGTATGAAACTATCAATGACATCATCGCACAACCAAGTGAAAGACCCGAAGGAAAACAGTTCGTACAAGCACCTGAGTTCAATGGTAAAATCGAATTTATCGATGTTACTTTTACCTATCCGGGTGCAGATGTACCAGCGCTTAAAAATGTCTCCTTTAGCATCAACAACGGTGAACGTGTAGGGATAATCGGGCGTATAGGTTCTGGAAAAAGTACCATAGAAAAGCTTATACTCGGACTTTATGAGCCAGATGCGGGACAAATTCTCATCGATGGAATTGATATTAACCAAATTGATCCGGGGGATTTACGAAAACATATGAGCTATGTTTCTCAAGACATCATGCTCTTTCGCGGTACAGTCCGTGAAAACATTACCTTTAGAGCCTCTCATGCAACGGATGGCGCTATGATACGTGCAGCACAGATCAGTACAGCTGATGAGTTCATTAAAAAACACCCTAAAGGGTATGAGATGCCTGTGGGTGAACGTGGAGCCGGAATGTCTGGTGGACAGAGGCAGAGTATAGGAATTGCACGTGCAATGCTCATAGAAACACCTATAGTGATGATGGATGAACCGAGTAACGCAATGGATCAGATTACGGAGACAAAGCTGCTTGCAAATCTTGACAAAGCACTCAAAGGGAAAACTACCATTATCGTCACGCAAAAAATGAACCTTTTAAAACTTGTTGATAGAGTTATGGTCATTAATGAAGGAAAACTCATCATAGATGCGCCAAAAGAAGAGGCCATCCTCAAACTTCAAGCGGGAGGTTCTTCTAATGAAAACAAATAAACCGGTTGAATATAACGAAAAAGATTATGAGTTTATGAACTCTTTGAGTGCAGCTATACTCCAGCAATCTCCTTCGAGAATGAGCCTTATTCTTAAAATATGGATTATCAGTATTGTTGCATTTATTCTTTGGGCATCGTTTGCATCCATCGATGAAGTCACACGAGGAAACGGAAAGGTCATTCCTTACGGACAAAATCAAGTCATTCAAAACCTTGAAGGGGGAATTGTAGAGTCTATTCTTGTGCATGAGGGAGAAAAGGTTAAAAAAGGACAAATTCTTCTTAAAATCAACAATGCCAAATCGCTCTCAAGCAGCCAAACGAACAAAATGAAGTACAATGAGCTCTATGCAAAACAACTGCGTTTATATGCAGAAGCAAATGAACTTCCTTTTCCTAAAACAGACATCAAAGATAAAGAACTACAAAAACAGGTGGAACTCGCAAGAAAACTATATGAATCAGACAAAAGTGAGATGCTTGCAAAAGACGAGACCATAGTCAATCAAATAGAACAGCGAAAACAAGAGCTCAAAGAGGCACTTGCTAAAATAAGATCACTCAAAAAGTCTCTTGAATTTGTTACAGAAGAGATAGCAATGATGGCACCAATGGTCAAAGAGGGTGTCAAATCAAAAGTAGAATTTTTGAAGCTAAAACGTGAAGCAAATGGAATTCAAAATGACATTGAAGCTGCACAACTCTCCATTCCTCGCCTAAAATCGGCCATCAAAGAGTACCGCAGTAAACGTATAGAAGCGAAACAAAAGTACATCAATGAAGCCAAACAAGAGCTCAATAAAGTAAGTGCTGAACTTGAACGCATCAGAACGCAGCAGATAGAGTACACTGACCAAGTCAACAGAACAATGGTAAAATCACCTGTTGATGGGATAGTACAAAAACTCTTTGTCAACACGGTTGGTGGAGTTGTAAAACCGGGTCAAGACCTTATAGAGATCGTCCCTACAAATGAAAAACTCTATGTAGAGATTAAGATCAAACCAAGTGATATTGCCTTTATCCATCCCGGAGCAGAAGCAATGGTGAAGATTTCTGCATACGACTTTGCAATTCATGGCGGACTCAAAGGAAAAGTTGTCGATATCTCTCCTGATACTATTACTGATAAAAAAGACAATACTTACTATATTATTCATATAGAGACAGAAAAGAACTATCTTGGAACAAAAGAGCATCCACTCAAAATTATTCCAGGTATGACGGCAAGTGCAGACATCGTGACAGGGAAGAAAACAGTTATGGAGTATATTTTAAAACCTATACTCAAATCGAAACAGTATGTTTTTTCAGAGAGATAAAAGATGAAGACAATATTTTTTAGCACAGATATGGATATGGTTCAGGAGTATAAAGCACGCCACGAAATGCAAGATACGCTTGAGGTAGCCGATTGTGAAACACTTTTGACCTCCATTAAAGAACTTGAGAATTATATTATTATCAGTGATTATGACTCTGTATCACATAGTGTCAATAAAATGCTTGCCTCAAATACTCTGCCAAAAAATTTCATTGTACTCGAGCGAGTACCGGAACTTGTAACAGGCAAAATGCTCATAGCAAAAGGGGTGAGAGCATATGGAAACTCACGAATGCTCAAACTCCATTATGACCAAATGCTAAGTACTGTGGCAAATGGAAAGATCTGGACATATCCTGAACTTACCATTGCACTCGCAAAAGAGGCTAAACGCAGTACACTCTCACAAGAGGCAGAAGCGCTCATAGAACATAGACTCACAGAGAAAGAAAAAGAGGTTGTCTATGCCATTTTAGAAGGGCTGACGAATGATGCTATCGCAAGTGAGCTTGACATCACTCTGCGAACAGTCAAAGCACATATAAGTTCTATCTTTACAAAACTCCATATCAATGACAGGGTATCGCTTATTTTACTGCTAAAATAAGCAACTTTCTAATTATACACCAAGTCCAAAGACATTTGAGAGTGTATTAATATAGTTAAAGTACCCTGTAATTGCCACAGCTTCAAGTATCTGTTTTTCACTCCAACCCATCTCTTTAAGTGCGTCTATCTCCTCTTTGAGAATTTTGTAGTTCTCTTTTGAAGCCGCTTTTATACAGAAGTTTAAAAGAGCTTTCTCTTTTGCATCAACATCCATTGCATCAACACCTTGCAGTATCTGCTCTATCTTTGCATCGCTTAGTCCAAGCATTTTAGCAATACTTTTGTGTACATCCACACACATTTTACAGCCATTTTCTTGAGATATCAGCAAGGCTATTGCTTCTTTAATATCATAAGAGAGTGTCGTCTCATCTAAAAGATACTTTTGTACCATCGCATCAGTTGCAAAATAGATCTTTTCATCTATTGCTAAAAGCTTAAATATCTCGCCGAGTTTTCCTGTCTTTTCTAAAATCGGTCTTGCTTTTTCTTGTATTTTTGGAGTCATATCTTCAAACTCTACTAATTCTATATGTGCCATTTTTTTCCTTTATTT
>JALUZQ010000019.1 GCA_027011725.1 Sulfurimonas sp.
ATACTTAGCTGCTAACTATCGCTCAATCGTGATAGAAAAAGCTGTATGGGAAAATCTTGTAAGTGAGGCTAAGTAATGGCAGATATTACAGATATTAAATCTATACTATATACAGAGAAGACTCTTGGTCTGCAAGAAGATGGTGTTATTGTTGTTCAAACATCACCACGCATGACTAAAACTGGTCTTAAAGAGGTGTTTAGAGAGTATTTCGGAATTATTCCAACAAAAATCAACTCTTTAAATCAAAGCGGAAAAGTAAAAAGATTCCGTGGTGTAGCCGGTAAACAAAATGACTTTAAAAAGTTTTATGTTACTTTACCAGAGGGTGCACAAATAGAAAGTTTGGCGGTATAAGATGGCAATTAAAACTTATAGACCGATAACTCCATCTCGTCGTTTTTATACGAATGTAGATAGTTCAGATATCACTGCTAAAGCTAGTGTTCGTTCTTTATTAGTTAAGTTACCAACACATGCTGGTCGTAACAATAATGGTCGTATCACTTCTCGTCACAAGCAAGCAGGTGCTAAAAAACTTTACCGTATCATCGATTTTAAAAGAAATAAATTAAATATTGAGGGTACTGTTTCTACTATTGAGTACGATCCGTACCGTAACTGTAGAATCGCACTTGTTACTTATGCTGATGGTGAAAAAAGATACATCTTACAACCAAAAGGTTTAAATGTTGGTGATACAGTTGAAGCTGCTGAAGCTGGTTTAGATGTTAAACCGGGTAATGCAATGAAACTTAAAAATATTCCTGTGGGTACACTTGTTCATAATGTTGAGTTAAAAGTTGGTAAGGGCGGACAAATGGTTCGTTCAGCTGGAACTTCTGCTCAAATTATGGGTCGTGACGGGAAATATGTTTCACTTCGTATGCCTTCAAGTGAGATGAGACTTGTTCTTGGCGAGTGTATGGCAACTGTTGGTGTAGTTGGAAACGAAGAGTATTCTAACATCGTTTTAGCAAAAGCTGGTCGTACTCGTCATATGGGTATTCGTCCACAAACTCGTGGTTCTGCGATGAACCCAATTGATCACCCGCATGGTGGTGGTGAAGGTAAAACGAATTCAGGTCGTCATCCAGTTACTCCTTGGGGTAAACCAACTAAGGGTGCGAAAACTCGTCGTAAAAAAGCAAGTGATAAATTGATTATCACTCGTCGTAAACCAAATGCAAAAAGGGTAGGCTAATATGGCTCGTTCAGTAAAAAAAGGTCCATTCGTAGATGACCATTTAATGAAAAAAGTTGAAGCGGCAAAAGCTAGCGGAGACAAAAAACCTATTAAAACTTGGTCAAGAAGATCTATGGTTCTTCCTGAAATGGTTGGTTTGACATTAAATGTTCATAATGGTCGCCAATTTGTTCCTGTATATGTTACAGAGAATCACATTGGTTATAAACTTGGTGAATTTGCACCAACTCGTACATTCAAGGGCCATAAAGGCTCTGTTCAGAAGAAGGGGTAATCATGGCTAGAGCATTATTGAAATTTATCCGTGTATCACCTACTAAATCTCGTCTTATTGCTAGAGAGGTTCAAGGTATGAACGCTGAAGAGGCACTAGCAGCTTTAGAGTTTACTCCAAATAAAGCAGCAAAAATTATCTCTAAAGTGATTGCATCTGCAGTTGCTAACAGTGGTAGTGAAGCTGAAGATTGTGTAATAACATCTTGTCGTGTTGACAATGGTCCAGTTTTAAAAAGATTCCGTCCTCGTGCAAGAGGTATGGCATCTGGTATAAGAAAGCCAACAGCACATATCTTAGTAGAAGTAGAGGGTAAATAGAATGGGTCAAAAAGTTAATCCTATTGGTTTGCGTCTTGGTATCAACCGTAACTGGGAATCAAGATGGTTCCCTAACTTCAAATCAGCTCCGGCTGCTTTAGGTGAAGATCACAAGATAAGAACATTTTTAAAGAAAGAGCTTTACTATGCTGGTGTTTCTAACATCATCATTGAAAGAACAGTTAAGCGTCTGCGTGTAACTATCGTTGCAGCTCGTCCTGGTATTATCATCGGGAAAAAAGGTGCAGATATTGAGAAGCTGAAAACTTCTCTTCAAAAATTGATAGGGAAACAAATCTCTGTTAATATTAAAGAAGAGAAAAAAGCACAAACTTCTGCCCAACTTGTAGCGGAAAATGTAGCGACTCAATTAGAGCGTCGTGTTGCATTCCGTAGAGCTATGAAAAAAGTTATGCAAGGTGCGCAGAGAAGTGGTGCTAAAGGTATCAAAGTAGCAGTTGCAGGTCGTCTTGGCGGTGCTGAAATGGCTCGTACTGAATGGTACTTAGAGGGTCGTGTTCCTCTTCATACACTTCGTGCTAAAATCGATTACGGTTTTGCTGAAGCTCATACTACATACGGTATTATCGGTGTTAAAGTATGGATCTTCAAAGGGGAAGTACTTACTAAAGGTATTCCTGCAGAAGCTAAAGAAGAGAAAAAAGAGCGCCGTGGAAGAAAACCTCGTCGTGAAAATAGTGAAAAGGCTGAATAATCATGTTAATGCCAAAAAGAACAAAATATCGTAAGGTAATGAAGGGTCGTAACCGTGGTTATGCTCGTTCAGGTTACAAGTTAGCTTTTGGTGACATCGGTTTTAAAGCGGTAGAAGCAGGTCGTATCAACTCTCGTCAGATTGAGTCGGCTCGTATCTCTGCTACGCGTCACATTAAAAGAAATGGTAAGATTTGGATTAGAGTATTCCCTGCAAAACCATTAACTGCTAAGCCTCTTGAAACTCGTATGGGTAAAGGTAAAGGTGCAGTTGATCAATGGGTAATGAACATCAAACCAGGTCGTGTTATATTTGAAATGGCGGGTGTACCACATGATGTAGCGCGTGAAGCGTTAACTCTTGCAATGCACAAGTTACCATTCAAAACAAAAATAATTACTGCGGAGATGAGCAATGAAATATTCTGATTTAGCAGATAAAAGTGCAGCAGAACTTCAAGCTATGCTTAAAGAGAAAAAAACTGAGCTGTTTACATTAAAAATTAAACAAAAGATGATGCAATTACAAAATACTAGCGAACTTCGTGTTGCTAAAAAAGATATTGCTAGAATCAATACTGCACTTGCTGCAGTAGCAAACTAGGGGACGAGCGATGGCTAATAAGCGTGAAATTCAAGGTAATGTTGTAAAAATTGCCGGTGATAAAACTATAACGGTTTTAGTAGAACGCCGTGTAATGCATCCTCGTTACCATAAAGTTGTAAAGCGTTTCAAAAAGTACTTGGTACATGATGAACGAAATGAGTGTAAAGTTGGAGACGAGGTTGTTGCAATTGAGTGTCGTCCACTTTCTAAAACAAAATCTTTTAGACTTAAGTCAGTGGTAAAAGGAGCGTAGTATGATACAAAGTTTTACTCGTTTAAATGTAGCTGACAATACAGGTGCTAAAGAGATTATGTGTATTAAGGTACTTGGTGGTTCTAAGCGTCGTTATGCAACAGTAGGTGATGTTATCGTTGCTTCTGTTAAAAAAGCGATTCCAACTGCTAAAGTTAAAAAAGGTAAAGTTGTTAAAGCTGTTATCGTTAGAACTCATAAAGAGATTCAAAGAGAAAATGGTTCATTGATCCGTTTCGATGACAACGCAGCTGTAATACTTGATGACAAGAGAGAACCTATTGGTACTCGTATCTTCGGACCAATCGGTCGTGAAGTGCGTTACGCTGGATTCATGAAAATTGTATCTCTTGCTCCGGAGGTTGTGTAATGGCAAAATTTAATTTCAAAAAAGGCGATATGGTAGAGATTATCGCTGGTGATGACAAAGGTACTAAAGCAACTGTACTCGCTGTTATGCCAAAGAAAAACAAAGTAATCGTAGAGGGTTGTAAGGTAGCTAAAAAAGCTGTTAAACCAACTGAAGAGAACACAAAAGGTGGTCATATCAATAAAGAGATGCCTATCGATGTTTCAAATGTACGAAAAGTGGAGGCATAAGTAGATGGCTCGTTTAAAAGATAAATATTTAGCATTGAAACCGGAAATACAAGCAGATTTAGACATTAAAAATGTTATGGAAATTCCGGCATTAGAAAAAATTATCATCTCTGTAGGTGCTGGTTTTGCTATGAAAGACAATAAGTTGATGAAAAATATCGAAGATACTATCACAACTATTGCAGGGCAAAAAGCTTCTACTATCATCGCTAAAAAATCTGTAGCAGGTTTTAAAGTGCGTGAGGGTATGCCTGTTGGTGTTCGTGTAACACTTCGTGGAGAAAATATGTACAATTTCTTTGATCGCCTTGTATCAATCGCACTTCCTCGTGTGAAAGATTTCCGTGGTGTTCCAAGAAATGGTTTTGACGGTCGTGGTAACTATAACTTCGGTCTTCAAGAGCAACTTATTTTCCCGGAAGTAAGTTATGATTCTATTATGCAGATACACGGTATGAATATTACGGTTGTAACAACTGCAAACGATGATAAGGCAGCGTTTACTCTTTTAGAGAAACTTGGTATGCCTTTTACTAAAGGGAGCAACTAATGGCTAAAAAGTCTATGATCGCAAAAGCGAAAAGAACTCCAAAATTTAAAGTTCGTGCATATACAAGATGTCAGATCTGTGGTCGTCCACACTCTGTACTTCGTGACTTCGGAATTTGCCGTATCTGTTTTAGAAAAATGGCAAACGAAGGAATGATCCCAGGCGTTAGAAAGTCTTCTTGGTAGGCAAAAGCCTTCCAAGTGGAAACTTCTAAATGTAAGCAGTCGTAAGACTTGCAAATATAAGGAAAAAATAGATGGCAATTAATGATTTAGTATCAGATGCGTTAACGCGTGTTCGTAATGCTGGTATGAGAAGATTGGCTACAACAACTTTGGTTCACTCTAAGAGTGTTGAAGCTGTAGCAAATATCTTAGTTGAAAAAGGTTACTTAGAATCTGCTAATGTAATCGAAGATGGTGTAAAGAAAACTATTAAAGTTGTACTTAAGTATGATGAAAATGGTAAGTCTGTAATTAATGAACTAAAAAGAGTTTCTAAACCGGGTCGTCGTATCTACAAAGGTAAAGAGGACATTAAACGATTTAAAAATGGTTACGGAACTATTATTGTTAGTACATCACATGGCGTTCTTCCAAATGACAAAGCGTATGAGCTTGGCATTGGCGGTGAAGTTATGTGTACGGTATGGTAGGAGTATAGCATGTCAAGAATTGGAAAAAATCCTGTAGAATTTGCTAGTGACATAACTGTTACTACAAATGGAAATGTTATTACTTTTGCAAAAGGCAAAAATAGTGTTGATTTAGATACAAAAGGGTATGTTACTTTTGAAGTAGAAGGAAATACATTAACTTTTAAAAATTTATCTGAATCTCGTGAACATAGAGCGTTTTGGGGTACATTTAGAGCATTGGCTCAAAACATTGTTACTGGTTTGACTACCGGTTATGAGAAGAAACTTGAAATCAATGGTGTTGGTTACAGAGCCGCTGCTAAAGGTAGAGTACTTAACTTACAACTTGGTTTTTCTCATGATATCGATTATGATTTACCAGAAGGTGTTGAGGCAAGTGTTGAGAAAAATGTTATCACTTTAAAAAGCCATGATAAGCAACTGCTTGGTCAAGTAGCGGCACAAATCAGAGCTTTCCGTCCACCAGAACCGTATAAAGGTAAAGGTGTTAAATACATTGATGAGCATATCGTGCGTAAAGCCGGTAAAACTGCTAAGAAATAAGGGAGGAAGATAAGATGAATGCTAAAGTATTAAAAAGCAAAATCGCGAACCGTTTAAAACGCAAGCGCCGTATTCGTGCAAAAATATCTGGTAGTGCTGAACTTCCTCGTGTTTCTGTATTTAGATCAAACCGTTACCTAAGTGTACAAGCTATTGACGATGCTACTGCAACGACATTATGCGCACTACACTCAAAGGCTACTGGTCATAAGGCTAACAAAGAGGGTGCTGCTGCACTTGGTGAAGCATTTGCTGCTAAACTAAAAGAAGCAAACATCACTGAGATTGTTTTTGACCGTAATGGTTACCAATACCACGGCGTTATTGCTGCATTTGGTGACGCACTTCGTGCAAACGAAATTAAGTTCTAGGATCAGATGATGGAAATCAATAGAGATGAATTTGAAGAATCAATTGTAAATATTGGTCGTGTAACTAAAGTTGTTAAGGGTGGTAGAAGATTTCGTTTTACTGCGCTTATCGTTGTTGGTAATAAAAACGGTACTGTAGGATATGGTGTAGGAAAAGCGAAAGAGGTTCCTGATGCTATTCGTAAAGCTGTTGATAATGCATTTAAAAACTTAACAACTGTTAAGATTAAAGGTACTACAATCGCTCACGATATTGAACACAAGTACAATGCAAGTACAATTCTTTTAAAACCGGCTTCTGAAGGTACGGGACTTATCGCAGGTGGTGCGGCACGTCCAGTTCTTGAGCTTGCAGGTTTCCAAGATTTACTTACAAAGTCAATCGGTTCAAACAATCCAAACACACTTGTTCGTGCTACTGTTGAAGCACTTTCACGTATTAAAGGATAGAAAATGGGTATTGAAAACTTAACACCTGCAGAGGGTTCAACACACGCTCGTAAACGTGTTGGACGTGGACAAGGTTCTGGTACTGGTAAGACTGCGGCTCGTGGTCAAAAAGGTCAAAAATCTCGTACAGGTTACAAAAGAAAAAGAAACTTTGAAGGTGGTCAACAACCACTTGCAAAACGTTTACCAAAAATTGGTTTCCACTCTAGAACAGAGAAACCATACGTTATTAACGTTGAAAAAATTAAAGCTGTAGCTGAACTTGAAGAGATCACAATGGAGACAATCCGTGGTGTTCATAAAGTTGCAAACTCAGTGGCTAAAATCAAACTAGTAGGTGCATCAGCGAAAGATCTTGCATCGAAAATTAAAGACGAAAACGTTACTACAACAGGTAACTAGTTGTGAATAAAAATCTAGTAAATAAGATACTTATTACTATCGGTTTTTTATTTATCTACCGCCTGCTGGCTTATGTGCCAGTTCCCGGCGTAGATACAGCTGTTATTGCTTCATTCTTCGACTCACACCAATCAGACGCACTCGGACTATTTAACATGTTTAGCGGAAACGCAGTGCAAAGATTATCTATCATTTCACTTGGTATTATGCCTTATATCACGGCTTCTATTATTATGGAGCTTTTAGCTGCAACATTTCCTACTTTAGGACAAATGAAAAAAGAGCGTGATGGAATGACAAAATATATGCAAATTATCCGTTATGCGACTATTGTTATTACTATTATCCAAGCTATTGGTGTTAGTGTTGGACTACAAAGTTTAACAGGCCCTAGTGGAAACAGTGCAATTCTCGCAGATCATAATACATTCATTCTGCTTTCTGCTGTTTCTATGCTTGCAGGTACTATGTTGTTGATGTGGATAGGTGAGCAAATCACTCAAAGTGGTATCGGTAACGGTATCTCTTTAATTATCTTTGCGGGTATCGTTTCGGCAATTCCTGGAGCGATAGGACAAACAATTGAGATGGTAAACACGGGAGCTATGAGTTTCTTAACTGTTATCGCAATTGTGGTACTTGTTCTCGCGACTGTGGGTATAATTATATATGTTGAACTTGGTGAGCGTCGTGTTCCTGTAACATACGCGAAGAAAACAATGATGCAAAATCAAAACAAACGTGTTATGAACTATATTCCTATCAAAGTGAATTTAGCTGGTGTAATTCCTGTTATCTTCGCATCGGCGATATTAATGTTCCCAATGACCGTTTTATCAAGTAGTACGAATCCAACTATTCAAGCTATTGCAGACTTTTTAAATCCTAACTCATACTTTTTTAACTTTCTAACTTTTGTTTTTGTTATTTTCTTTGCATTCTTCTATGCATCGATCACATTCAATGCAAAAGATATAGCAGATAACTTAAAACGTCAAGGTGGATTTATTCCGGGTATTCGTACAGGAAAAGCAACACAAGAGTTTTTAAATAATACAGCGAGTAATTTAACATTTACCGGTGCACTCTATCTTGGACTCGTGGCAACACTACCGTTTATGATCATAAAAGGAATGGGTGTGCCATTCTTCTTTGGTGGTACTGCGGTGCTTATCGTTGTTCAAGTTGCACTTGATACTATGAGAAAAATCGAAGCTCAGATATATATGAGTAAATATGAAACTTTAAGTGCAGTCGGTCTTTAACCATGGCAATTGCACTTAAAAAACCAGCGGAGATAGAAAAACTAAGAGCTGCTAACAAAATTGTTGGCGGCACACTGGAACTTCTTCGTGAAAATACAAAAGTCGGCATGACACTTAAAGAGATGGATGCCATGGCAGAGGATTATATCCGCTCTCATGGTGCAAAACCATCTTTTAAAGGTTTGTACGGCTTCCCAAACGCAGTATGTACTTCACTAAATGAGGTCATCATTCATGGTATTCCCTCAGACTATAAACTTCAAGAGGGTGATGTTATCGGCTATGATGTCGGTACAGAACTTGACGGGTGGTTTGGTGATGCAGCTATTAGTATGGGTGTAGGTAAAATTACAAAAGAAGACGAAGATCTCATCGCCTGTGCAAAAGATACACTCTACTATGCGATAGAAAATATCAAAGAGGGTATGCGTTTTAAAGAACTCTCTTATATGATGGAGAAGTTTATACAAGAGCGTGGCTTTGTACCTCTTCGCAACTTTTGTGGACATGGAATAGGAAAAAAACCACATGAAGAGCCGGAAATTCCAAATTATCTTGAAGGAAACAACCCAAAAGCGGGCCCGAAGATAAAAAATGGAATGGTTTTTTGTTTGGAACCTATGATATGTCAAAAAGAGTCTAAACCTGTTATTTTAGATAATGGGTGGGATGTTGTTAGTACCGATGGTTTACGCGGTTCACATTACGAGCATACTGTTGCAGTTATCAACGGTAAAGCTGAAATATTATCTCTTGCTTAAGAGTAAAAAAAAGGACTTATAATGGCTAAAGCAGATGTTATTGAAGTTGACGGCAAGATTATTGAGGCTTTGCCGAATGCAACTTTTCGTGTGGAATTAGAAAATGGACACATTATTTTATGTCATATTGCAGGAAAAATGCGTATGCACTACATTAAAATACTTCCAGGTGATAAAGTGAAGCTTGAGCTTACACCGTATTCATTAGATAAAGGCCGTATCACTTACCGATACAAATAGCAAAATATGCCTCGTAGGAGGCGTATTTCTCTTCTTAAAAGTTCCCACCGTTTCTAAATTCGGCTATTTCAGTCTCTACCATCTCATCTATCATAATTGTAAAAAGCTCTGATATCATATTTGGATTTATGTTGTACTCTATCGCCTTGCTACGTACCTTTTGCATAATATCATCAATTCTGTCTTGTGCTTTTACTTCATCTACAGAGTTTTTAAACGCAGCGGCCTGACGTATCAGATGGCTTCTTTTTGCGATGAGCTCAACAAGTTGTGCATCGATAGTATCTATTTCATCTCGTACTTCCTGAAGAGAGTTACACTTTTTAATATCTGACATATAAAGACTCCTTTTGTAATATTTATCTTTGTGTTAACACTATTGTAACAATTAAACTATATAATCTTTCTTACGATTCTCCATGTATATCTTTAAACTGATTCATTAAAGTTATACTGGAACCTTTATCTCTCAATATTCCTGTTTACCCAAGCCAAATACCCAACACCAATTACTAGAATACTAAACATAACGATCCAAATAAGAAAGTCACCACCGCTTGCTGCTTGATTGATCTCTTCGTGCATTTTTACCTACCTATTAGTTTGGTTTTACTATTTTTTTTATCTCTTTTGGAAGATGTGCAAAAGGGAAATCACGAATATATGTTTTTTCTCCATCTTCTAAACGCAGCAGTGAGAGTGTCATAAAATTTGGGTTAAAGCTCTCTAGTTTATAGAGTACTTTATCGAGTTTGAACTCAATATTTTGTGCTTTGAGATCTATAAGTTGTTTTTTCTTTGCCACTGCGTTTAGACAAGATAGATCCCGGTATCTTTGACCGTTATCTTCCCTTCCTCTTGAAGTTTTGTAAGTGAGCGTTTAAACTCTTTCTTACTCAGACCAAATACATCTTTGATAAGGTTTGCATCACTTTTATAGTTGTATGGCATGATACCTTTGTTCGCTTTGAGAAGTTCTAAAACCTTGTCACTTCCTTGTGCTGATTTTTTACTGCCGGGTTTACGCAGTGTCAGGTCAATATTTCCATCTTTACGTATGGTCTTGACATAGGCTTTTTTCTTATCACCAAGTGCAATATTTTCAAAGATCTCATTATGATAGATAAGGCCTTCATATTTGTCATTGACGATACATTTAAAACCAAGCGGTGTTTTGGTGATGATGAGAATGTCTACCTCTTTATGTGGAGAGAGGTCTTTCACGCGACGTTCAAAAAAGTCACCGAGTTTTTCACTCCCTACAAGTCTGTGCGTGCGCTCATCATAGACTACTTTGACAAATCGTTTCTCTCCGATCTGAAAAGGTGTCTTTTGGAGTTGTGTAGGCACAAGCAGATCTTTAGGCAGACCCCAATCCATAAAAGCACCAAATGGTGCAGTGTCGACTACCTCTAAAAGTGCAAACTCATCGAGCATAGCTTTTGGTTGGAGTGTTGTAGCTATGAGTCTATCTTCGGAGTCTGTATATAAAAATACATCGACAAGCGTGTTCTCTATCATATCTTCTGTTGTATATGCTTGTGGGAGAAGGACATCATTGCCATCCTCTGCCATAATAAAGACACCATGAGGCGTCTCTCTATCTACACGTAGTGTATTGATTTTTCCTAGCTCCAGGTAAGGGCTTATAGTTTTGTTATTCATTGGTAATTCCGTCTTTTATTTTATGTAATTATACCCATTTAACTCTCTATAAAGAAAGAAAAGATAAAATAAACAAAGTTTAATAAAAAATAATTTAAAGAGGGGTGTAGATGAGATTAGTAGGATTGAGTGTAAGTGCAGCTGTTTTACTTGCTGGATTAAGTGGATGTGGTATGGGGCCTTCGTTGACACCGGCGCAGATGCAAAAAGTACAAAGTTTTGATGTATCTCAAATTACGACACTAGGTGAGGCTATACATAAAGGAATGAACCAAGACGAGTTGCTCTTTTATGCACCAATAAGTATTGCACAGGCAAAAGAGGATTACGAAAGTGCTCTTGCTTCAGAAGATAAAGAGGAGAAGATGGCTTCTTATCTTGCGGCGAAAAAAGAGCTTGCCAATGCCTATGAGACAAAAAAACTCGTGAAAAAATACTTAAGCGATCTTGCAGAAATTGACAACAAAATGAAAGCACTCGATACACAGGAGATCTTTACTTCACGTTATAATGACTTTAAAGATGAATATAACGACCTTATAAAAATATTCGATGAGGGGAAAGTCTCGGATGCACTCGAAGATAAAAAAGAGGTAATGCAAAATGCAAAAGATCTCTATGGCGATGCAGTTGTTTATAGAAATATAAATAGAGCGAAAACGATTATGCAGAAGATGAGTGATGATGACCTTGATGAAGCCGTACCAAAACATTATGAAAAACTTGAAAAGTTATATGAACAGACTCGTTTGAAAATAAAACGCGAACCGGACAACAAAGATATGGTCAAAAAAGTTTCAAAAGAGTTGAACGAGTTTGCGCAATATACAGAGGTCTTAGCAAAGGACGTTGTCAAGTTAAAGGCTATTGATCCGGATGATTACGAGAGTTATTTGGACAGAATTCATCACGAATTTGCTTCACTCAACAGTGATGAAAAAATAGAGTCTATATTGCCACTAAGCATCGAAGAGAAGATTAGCTATATTAAAGAGCATAAGCCTCAGATAAGTGCTCAAAGGAAACCGTTAGAGAAAGAAAAAGAGCCTCAAGCGACAGAAGAAAGTGCCACAGTCATTACTCCGGCTGCAGCGCCTGTTGTAGAAGAGACAATGCCAGAGAGTAAGCAAAGTGCTGAGTTAAAAGAAAATGAAGCAAAAGCTGAAGAGGTGAAAGTTGAGGAAGCTGCAGCAGCTGCAGTGGCAGGAAAAGCGCCAGTAGAAGAAGCAGTCGAACAAGCACCAGAAGCTCTTGGGGCAGAAGAAGTGAAACAGTCTGAAAAAGCGCAAAACTCTGAGGAAACGACTAAGCAAGAGGAGGCTGTTCCTGCTGAAAAATCAGAAAAACCAGAAGCAGCCGTTGTATCAGAAGAAACAGTAAAACCTGAAGAAGTCAATAGTGTAGAGGAGACTCCACAGCAGCCTGAGCAAACGCCTGAAGTGACTACTGAATCTGTTAAAGAACCTGAAAATGTAACGCAAACGGAAGAAACAGTAAAATCAGAAGTGTCAAACGCAGTAGAAGAAGCTGCTCCGGTAGAAGAAGCAACAGTAGCTGAAACGCCAGCATTACAAGAGTCCTCTTCTGTAACTTCAGTAGAAAGTACTCCTTCTCAAGAAATGCCACAGAACAAATAACACTTATTGTAGGCTCTAAGTGAAATTACTTAGAGCTTAGTACCGAAAATGAGAGTTTTTGCATACCTTCCACCCCACATCATAAAGAGTAGAATCCAAGCCGTGAATGAAATGTCAAATAAAAATTCCGCTCCCCATCCAAACGCCGTGTTAAAACTATAGAGTGCTCGAAGGAGTACGACAACTTGTATAAAGAGAAAAAGAGCCGTAGCGAACTTGTCAGCATGAGGCGGCTGTGCAGAGTGACCAAGTGTAACGCGCGTACCAAAACCTATGAGCACGGTTGTTAAGAAACCTATTGCTAAGAGATGGATATTGAAGAAGTAAAGTGAGGTATTTAAAAAGAGTTCTGCTGTGAGTGAGAGAGCAGAGAGTGCAAAAGAGAGCGGCAGCCAAAAGAGTGCGAGGTGCAGCACCCACAAAATTGCCGGAGATTGGAACGGATGCAACTCCCAGCGGTAAAACTCACGACCAAGGTAGAGTGCAAGGGCAATATCAACAAAAAGTTCAAAAATTTTGAGTTCACTTGTGCTAAAAATAGACTTTAAAACAAAGAGAATAAAGACATTTCGGACAAAATGCTCCCCTTTTTGTGCAAAAGAGTGTGAAAAGAAGGGAATCATACGCTGTCCAACTGAAAAAGCCAAAAAGATAAGGTAGAGGTAAAAGGCACTGTTTATTGCTGCGTTTAGCAAAGCAGGAACAAAAAGAGAGATGATAAAAAGCAGATGAGAAAAGAGTCCTATATGGTTTGCTCCAAGTATCCAAAAAGAGTCACTCTTATCTGGTGTATTTGCATTTTTGTAGATGTGTGTGAGCTTTAAAACGATGAAAAACTGTGCTCCAAACGCAGTTAGCATGCCCAAAAGCAGGAAGTATTTGGAGAGAAATGCTCCAAGCAAAAAGAGAAGTGTAGCCGCTGCGTTTGCATAAAAAACTTTTGTGTAGTAGCTTTTTTGTATGACATCAGTCTGGTTAAAACGCGGAAATGTAGTAAATAAAAAACCGGTAAAAAAGTTTGTAAATACTAAATAGATAAGTGAGTAGCTATGGAGTGTTAAAGGGTCAATC
>JALUZQ010000020.1 GCA_027011725.1 Sulfurimonas sp.
GATATCTTCATATCCCACGTACTTCCTGTGGCTTTGTCAAGTGCAGTTTTTCTAAACTCCATACGAAGTGTATGTTTAGACCCAAGTGAATCAAAGATGTCAATACTACTTGAGTGTGTAGCGGCATTGAAACTTTGTGAAAAAGCTTTTCCCGTACTTCCTGCCGGTAAAACTGTATTGAGCGCTTCAAGTGCTCGTGTAAACTTTGTATTTTCCGGGACAGCAGCACCGCCACCATCAGTTGTAAGAGAGGTGATTTTTAAGTTTACTGCATAGTCATCAGCCCCTGTTCCCTTATTTTGAATAAGGAATTTTCCTTGTGGGTCGATCTCTACAGATATAGAATTACTATATGTTCCATCATTATCGGCATCAATATTACGTGCCTCTGTTTCAAGTGCATAACGGAGATCTGCCAATGATTTGAATTTTTTATCACTTCCTGCGATTGTATCCCCATTTGCCGCTGAATCATACTGGTATCTATATGCTGTAGTATCACTCCCTGAGCTAAGACCAGATGTATCACCTGCATTTACAGTAAAGTCAATATTATGTGCAGCAGAAGCACTGCTGTTGTCATTAGAGAGTAATATTTTTGCATTTCCGGCATTATCTACCTCTACTGTTGCTTTTACTCCTGTTTTGGCACTGTTTTGATTGATTTTTGTAGCAAAAGTCTGTGCATTTTGTGTCGATGTCTGTGCAGGAGTTGTAGTAGGTGATGTTGCCGTAATAGGAAGTACACTTCCATCATCAAGAGTAAAACTCACATCTAATTGAACACCATTTCCTGCAGCTACCGTACCTGCATCTACATTAGATTCTCTAAATGATGCCCATATTCCTTGCCCATTTTGTAGAGAAAAAGCCTCTCCAACCTCATTAAACATAACACCGACATCTCCTGAATTCACACTCAGTCCATTATCATCTACTGCTGTTGTTTTGCTTGAAAGATTCACATTGGTTGGTGGATTTGTCGGTGTTGAAGATGCCACTTTATATGCATGAGAAAAGCTTTCAACAAGAGGACCTGAATTGAGGTTCGCTTTGAGAACTACTTCTTTTGTAGCACTTGCAGGTGTTGTCAGACCCGGTGCTATGTTAATGTTTGTAATTGGAGCAGTTGAGTCTACTTTTCCTGTTACCTCATCACGAAGCCATCCTTGAGCGATAAAGCCGTTGTTATCTACAAAGTTTCCACCTGCATCAAACTTAAAATCTCCTGCACGAGTATATTTATATGTATTTCCACCATCGGGAGAGATAATGAAAAATCCATCACCCTGAATGGCAACATCTGTATTTTTATCTGAATTTTGTACAGAACCTTGAGAAAAAATACGTGTCATAGAACTTACAGTAGAGCCAAGCCCTACCTGTACGGGGTTTTTCCCTCCAAGTTGTCCTTGTGGTGCAGTTGCTATCGCTTTTGTTTGTGCTAAAAGATCAGAAAAGTTTGCACGAGAGTATTTAAATCCAACTGTGTTTACGTTGGCAATATTGTTTGATTCCACATCCATCGCAAATTGATGAGACTGAAGTCCTGAGACTCCGGAAAAAAGTGATTTTAACATAAGAAATCCTTTTAATACCTATCTCATAAGAGATAGTTTTACTGCAGGATAATTAGCATAAAGTGTTCCACTTTTTTTAAAAAAAGAGTTATGCGTCCATGTTCAATGCTTTTTGCATCATCTGATCCGCCGTAGTAATAGATTTTGCATTTGCATCATACGAACGCTGTAAAATAATCAGCTCTGTAAGGCCATATTCCATCGAAACATTTGAGCCTTCAAGTTTAAAGTTTGTTATATCCGTGCCAATAATGTTCTTTCCATTTGGATCCTGAAAGAAGAGGGGCTCACCACTGTTTGCAGACTCTCTAAAGCGACTTCCATTAATTCTTTCTAGACCTTGATCGTTTGTAAAATGGTACACTGCAATTTTACCAACGCTACTTTGTCGTCCATTGGTAAAAGTTGCTATAACCTCTCCATTTTTATTGATGTCATACCCTTGTAAAACACCACCGATGGTGCCATCGGCAAGACTCGAAGAGGCTACATTGGCATTTGCTATGGAGACAACACCGTCAAAGTTTCCACCTAGATCAATCGCTACGGGTGTACCATTATTATCAATAGTTGTCAGTGAAGAGGAGACAAGTGCTCCTTTTTCATCAAACTCTACCGTACCTGTTTTTGTATCATATATCTTTTGTCCATCAAGACTCTGTACAATAGCCTTTACATCCCACTGTGATCCTGGAGGATTCTGCACGGCTTTTTTTGTAAATTCCAGACGAAGGTCATTTTTGTTGCTATCTTTATCAATAACTGTCGCACCCATTGTCTTGATCTCTTCACCTATTCCAATATTTCCTAAAAACACTGCTTTGGTTGTAGCTTCAGGAGGATATGTCAAAGATTTTGGAAAGTTCAGTTTCTCTTGTGCTGACACTCCACCAAGTGGCACTTCAGCAAGCGGTTCTATCAAAATACCATCTTTAATATTCTTACCCATAGTACCAAGGACATGAAAACCATCTTGTGTCACCAAGTCGGCATTTGCATCGAAGGTAAAGTTTCCATCACGTGTATAGATGGGTTTGCCCTCAGCCTGCACTCCAAACCAGCCATCGCCGAGAATCGCCAAGTCGGTACTTCTGTCTGTCAAAATTTGAGACCCAATCCCTTCCATCATAGGAGTTGCACTCAGCTTTGTACCAATACCTATACTGCTGTCAACGCTTGAAGAATGGGTACCTCCATTTTCAGTGTTAATCATATTTTCAAACAAAGAAGAGAACTCATACCCATTCCCGCGATAACCAACCGTAGAGATATTTGCAAGGTTATCTGAGACGATATCAATACCTGTCGAGTGTGTTTTCACTCCTGATATGCCACTGTAAAAAGCTTGTGTCATCATGATACTATCCTTTAGTAAACCTCTTTTACACTTGAGAGCGGTACATAGTTTGAACCTACTTTTACAAGGGTATTGCCATTGTCAAATCGTACAGACTCAATAGGGTATGCCCCAAGTCTTGTTTGCAGTTTATTTCCATTTGGGTCATTATATACTGCGTTTACGTGGTAAATGCCACTATCAGCTGCACCACCATTGTTATCTGACCCATCCCAATCGAACTTATAAACACCTGCCTTATTTGTTCCAACATCCAAGGTCTTGATGGTTTTGCCATCTGCATCTGTTATGACGACACTTCCCTGCTCTACATCATTTGGAAAATAGACCTCAAATGTACTGCTGCTTCCTTTATCGTGAGCAATAGCGTCGCTTCCAAGATCCGCTGTCTTTCCAATGGCAGCTATGGTAGAGAACTGCTGTGCACTACCAAGAGAGGCAGAGAGTTTTTCGAGTGCTTTTTTTGTATTTTCAGCAGATTCAAGACTTGCAAGCTGTGAAGTTTGTGTCAAAATCTTCTCACTATCCATAGGTTCTGTCGGGTCTTGATACTGCAACTGCACCAAAAGCAGTTTCATAAAGTCATCTTTTCCAAGTATACTTTTTGGATTATTCGTTCCCTGTGCCGTTGCTGCCGAGAGTGCTGAATTATTTCCTGTTGCATCTATTGCCATTTTCTATCCTTTATGCGTAGTGAGGTACTACTATTTCTAGTGAAGAGAGTATCTCTTCGCCGCTCTCTTGTGTTTGCGTATAACGGTATTCACTCTGTGCATGCTCTCTTTGTTGTTGGTGTTGTTGCTGCGTTTGTGAACCAAACGAGCCATCACCGCTTTGAGAGTTGTTATTAAAGTTCAATGAAGCATTATTTATACCATTGTTACTAAGCTGTACTTTCAAGTCATTTGCATTCATTGCCAAGGTGTTTATGGCTGCATTGTTTGAAGAGAGATTGATATGCAGATTCTTTCCACGTTGCACAATAGTCAGATCGATCTCACCTAATTTTTGTGGATTGAGCTGCACCTTGAGTCTTGTAAATGGAGATTTATACTCATCAATGGCATTTTTCACATCATGTGAGAGATACTTCACCATCTGTTTGGCTTCATGAAGTTTTACCTCAAAGCTCTCAGCTTTGAGTGTAGGTGCCATCTCTGTTTTATGCTGCACCTCT
>JALUZQ010000021.1 GCA_027011725.1 Sulfurimonas sp.
GTAATATATAGAATTGTATCCCTATTTATATAAAAGATATATTTTTTTGCAAAGAATTAGATATAATAATTCAAATTTAACGAAAGAGTAGAATAATGAAATATCCTTATGATTTAGACAACTTTACACTGCCGACCCTTTTAGATAATTCAGTCGAAAAGTATGGCGATAAAAAAGTTTTATCCAAAGTCGATCAGGAGCCTATGACATATAATGAGATGGCATACAGTGTCCATAGTATGATTAGAACGCTCAAAGATAATGGCATTCGTAAGGGTGATAAAGTAGCACTGCTAAGTGAAAATATGCCAAACTGGGCAATAGCATACTTTAGTGTCACTTACTTTGGCGGTGTCATTGTTCCTATACTTCCTGATTTTCATCCTGCTGATGTGCAGCATATCATCCGTCACTCTGAGGCAAAGGCCGTATTTGTCTCAAAAAGGCATCTGCAAACCATAGAAGATCTTGACGAATCAAATATGAAGTTCGTTATACAGCTTGATGATCTGACAATGATAGATGAGCTCACCAATCATAGTTATATCTCTAAGCTCAAGCAACGTATGGCATCAAAAGAGCTGCCAAAACCTGATGAAGATGATATGGCAGCACTGCTTTACACTTCAGGAACAACAGGACACTCCAAAGGAGTCATGCTCTCACACAAGAACCTTGTCACAAACGCAATGAGTGCATACAAAAATGTTCACATCACACCGGAAGACACTTTTTTATCTATTTTACCGCTTGCACATACTTTGGAGTGTACTGTGGGAATGATAGTGCCTATTTTACACGGTGCTGATGTAGTTTACATTGACAAGGTACCAACACCAAATGTTTTGGTCAAAGCCTTTGCAAGTGTCAAACCGACAATGATGCTGAGTGTACCTCTCATCATAGAAAAAATCTACAAAAACAAGATCATGCCTAAATTTACAGGCTCGTTTATTATGCGCACGCTCTACTCTATTCCTTTTGCAAGAAGACAGCTTAACAAAATAGCAGGTAAAAAGCTCATAGAGACTTTTGGCGGACGTTTGAAGTTCTTTGGAATTGGGGGAGCAGCCCTGCCGACTTATGTAGAGACCTTTTTAAAAGAGGCAGAGTTTCCCTACATTGTCGGCTATGGACTTACTGAAACCTCACCGCTCATTGCCGGTGGACGTATGGGTATGCCTATAAAAATAGGTTCAACTGGTCTGCCTATGGTCGGTGTAGATGTAAAAATAAACGATGCAAATCCTCAAAATGGTGAAGGCGAGATAGTTGTCAAGTCACCAAGTGTTATGCTTGGCTACTACAAAGACAAAGAACAGACTGAGGAGGTCATCAGAGATGGCTGGTTCTATACGGGTGATTTAGGCTACTTGGATGACGATGGCTACCTCTTTATCAGTGGTCGTAGTAAAAATGTCATCATAGGTTCCGGTGGAGAAAATATCTACCCTGAACAGATCGAGGGCATCATCAACCAAAATGAAGCGGTACTTGACTCGCTTGTCATGGAGCAGGACTCAAAACTTATAGCAAGAATTCACCTTGATTATGAGCTTATCGACAAAATGTTCAATGCACATAAAATGCCAGAAGCAGAAGTAAGGAAAAAAATAGAAGAGTATCTTGAAGAGATGCGTGTGGAAGTCAATACAAAACTTGCTTCATTTGCTAAAATTCAAAAATTTGTAGAACAAATAGAGCCTTTTGTGAAGACTCCAACGAAGAAAATCAAACGCTACCTCTATACTGAGTAGCGTTTGAATATGGTTTTAGAACTGAGGTTGAACGAAAGGAATAACCTGCTTTTTACGGCTGAGTACTTTGTCTAACCACACTCTGTGATTTTCAAGTTTTGTGTTAAACGCAGCTTCTATTTTACTCTCATCATCTGAGACAACAAGCAATTTAGAACCCTCTTTCATAATATCTGTAAGAAGAATAAGTACAGTATGTAGCCCATTTTCCTCTTTCATTTTTCTCATATCTTCTAAAAGCTCCTCTTCACGAGGCTCAAGTACAGAAATGTCTACCATCTCAAGCTGACCAACACCAACTTTTGTGCCGTTCATATCGAACTCTTTGTAGTCTCTTGTGTTGAGGTCTCTTGCACTCGCACCATCTACCGCAGATTTTACGATGAACATCTCCATAGCAAGTTTTTTATAATCTTCAACACCTGCGATCTCTGCAAGCTCTTTTACTGCTTTTGTATCTACTTTTGTACACGTAGGAGATTTAAAGATGACAGTATCACTTAAAATTGCCATCATCATCATACCTGCGATATCTTTTGGAATCTCAACTCCATACGATCTGTACATCTCATATACAACTGTATTTGAACACCCAATAGGACGGATCCACGCTTCAAGAGGTGTGTCTGTTGTCAAATCTCCAAGTTTGTGATGATCTGCAATCCCTAAAATAGTCGCTTCATCGATGTCATCTTGAAAATGCATCTTATCTGTCGAATCAACGATGAAAACCTTTTCACCCGCTACTGAAGTTTTCAGCATTGGAACTCTGTCTGCATATCCAAACTGTTTTAAGATGAACTCTGTTTCAGCTGAGATATCACCTTGACGAGCAGGAATATACTCTTCATTTTCTACTTGATTTTTTAAATAAGAGATAGAAATAGCCCCAACAATGGAGTCACTATCTGGATTTCTGTGTCCAAAAACATATACTGACATTCTAAGCCTTTAAATTTTTTTTTGAAATTATACTATATTTTACTGCGTTTACTTATGCAGAGCCAACTCTTTTTCCAAATACTCACCCGTGTAAGAGCCTGTCTTTTTATGTGATGCTGCCAACTCTTCAGGAGAACCCTCTGCGATGATAAGTCCACCGCCACTTCCGCCTTCTGGACCCATATCGATGATATAGTCGGCATTTTTTATCATATCGAGATTATGTTCAATGATAAGCACGGAGTTTCCAAGCTCTACAAACTTGTGTAGTACATTTGTAAGTCTGTCCACATCTGCAAAGTGCAGTCCCGTTGTTGGTTCATCTAGAATATAGAGCGTTTTTCCTGTATCTTTTCGACTGAGCTCTTTTGAGAGCTTTATACGCTGTGCCTCACCACCTGATAGTGTTACTGCGTTTTGACCGAGGGTAATGTAACCAAGTCCGACATCGACAAGTGTTTTCATCTTCTGATGAATTTTTGGAATAGGTTTGAAAAATTCAAATGCCTCTTCTACACTCATAGCAAGTACATCAGCAATGGTCTTACCTTTGTAAAAGACCTCCAAAGTCTGTTGGTTGTATCTTGTACCACCACAGGCATCACATTTGACCATAATGTCAGGCAAAAAGTGCATCTCTATTTTATTCTCACCCTCTCCCTGACACTTCTCGCAGCGTCCACCCTTGACATTAAAACTAAAACGTGAAGCAGTATAGCCGCGAATTTGACTCTCTTTTGTCTGTGCAAAGAGATTTCGTATCTCATCCATGACACCTGTATAGGTTGCAGGGTTTGAGCGTGGTGTTCGCCCAATCGGACTTTGGTCAAGGTAGATGACTTTGTCAACATTTTCAAGTCCGCTTATCTCTACACCTGCCACCTTATTTACTTTACGTGCATGGTTTAAAAGTTCTCTTGCTGTCGGCAGAAGTGTTTGAAGCATCAAAGAACTCTTACCGCTTCCACTCACACCGGTAATACAGACGAAGTTATTAAGCGGAATTCTTGCGTTTAGATTTTTAATATTATTTAATGTAACATTTTTAATCTCTATCCACTTCTCTTGAGGACGTCTGTAAAAGTACTCTATTTTCTTGCGTCCGTACAAATAGTCTGCTGTGAGTGTTTTTGCCTTTTTGAGTTTCTCTAATGTCCCACTAAAGACAACCTCTCCTCCAAATTTACCCGCTCCGCTTCCTATATCTACAATAAAATCTGCATTCTCTATGGTCTCTTTGTCATGTTCTACAACAATGACAGAATTCCCCTTCTCTTGTAGTGAGCGAAGTGTGCGAATAAGCTTGAGAGTATCTCTCTCATGCAGCCCGATACTTGGCTCATCAAGCACATACATCACACCTGTCAAACCACTTCCGATCTGTGAAGCGATGCGAATACGCTGT
>JALUZQ010000022.1 GCA_027011725.1 Sulfurimonas sp.
TTTGCACTTGAGGAATTGTTTCATTTTTTTCAATAACTTTTTGAGGCTTTTCAATAACTTTTTGTGGCTTTTCAATCTGCGGAGGCAACGAGACTATTTTAGGACTTTGTTTGGGTGTTGGTTTTGGTTTTGAAACGACTTTTTTCTCAATATGTGTCTCTTTAGGAAGAGTTTTCAACTTTTTCGGATAAGCACTTTTGTATTTCAAACGCAGTGTATCAAGCAGTTTTTGAACGACCTTTTTATTTGTCACCGGTTCAAGGACAACAAGGTAATAATTGTTTGAGCGTATGATTTTAAAAGTAAAATGGTACTTTTCTTGATAATCACGCATCTCTTTATGAGAGTACAAAAACTTTTGCGCCTCTTTGAGTGTCTGCTCTGCTGCATGTTTATCTGAAAAAGAGCCTAGTCGTATACTTCTGATATATTGAGAAGCATCAACAAATGTATATGCAAACAGTAATAGAAATAGCAAAATAAGTTTCATATTTTTTTCCTAAGTTTTAATTGATTGAACGTATGTCATTTTTGTACTCTTTTGGCAAGTTCCATGCAACTCTCAACAGTAGTACTTTCACTCAAATGGTATTCTATTCCTTTGGGAACAGCTTGCGCAGTCGTTTTGCCTATGACAATGACTCTACTGCGTTTAGAAAGAGTATGTGTTTGCAAAAAACACTCCAAACTAGAAGGAGAGGTAAAAATAAGTACAGCATCTTCCGGTACTTTGACATTTAAAATATCTTGTGAACAGCTACTCTCATACATGACAATCTCATCTATGTTATATCCCTCTTTTTTACACTTCACTACAAAATCAGATGCTACGACTTTTGCTCTGAGATAGAGCCAGCGCATACTTTTTGGGTAATTTTTAATTTTCTCTCTCAAATTATCTCCATATCCACCGCCAACGTCTAAAACTTTTCCACCGAGCGCTTCATAACTCTTTGCACTTGCTTGTGAAACGCAAAGTGCGGGAATACTAATGTACGACTGCGTTTGATACTGTTGCAATGCCTTTGAAGCCTGCTTGGAAGTGATAATAAAAGCATCGTATTTGGAAAAATCAAGGTCAGGTTTAAAAAATGTGATAGAGAGTGAAGGAACACTCACTGCATCAGGATGAGAGGAGATAGAAAAGAGGTAAATTGAGCGCATGGGATAAGCTCTCGCTTATTCCCATTCTATAGTAGCTGGTGGCTTACTTGATATATCATAAACTACACGATTGATACCGTCGACTTCATTGATGATTCTTCTTGAAATTCTTTCTAGAAGATCATGTGGAAGGTGTGCGAACGTTGCTGTCATACCATCGACCGCTTCAACGACACGTACACAAACAGTGTTGTCATAAGTACGGTTATCACCCATAACACCGACAGATTTTACATTCAGCAATACTGCAAATGCCTGCCATGTTTTTGCGTAGTATCCACTTGCTTTTAACTCATCAAGCAAAATAACATCTGCTTCACGAAGAATATCTAAATCAGTAGGATTGACATCTCCCATAATACGAATCGCAAGTCCCGGACCAGGGAATGGATGACGATTTACCATTGACTCTGGAAGACCTAATTCAAGACCAATTTTACGCACCTCATCTTTAAAGAGTTCACGAAGCGGCTCGATGAGTTCAAAGTCCATCCAATCAGGAAGCCCGCCGACATTGTGGTGTGACTTAATGACTTCAGATGGACCATTTACAGAAATAGACTCAATCACATCCGGATAGAGTGTACCTTGAGCAAGGAATTTGATACCATCATGTTTTTTCGCCTCTTTTTCAAACTCTTCAATGAACGTGTGTCCAATGATCTGGCGTTTTTTCTCAGGATCACTTACACCTTCAAGTTTTGAGAGGAAGTTCTCTCTTGCATCTACAACCACCAAAGGCACTTTAAGGTTTATTTTGAAAACCTGTTCAACCTGCTCACGCTCACCTTTACGTAAAAGTCCGTTATCGACAAATACAGGAACAAGCTGATCGCCGATCGCTTCATAGAGCATTGCAGCAACAACTGAGCTGTCAACTCCACCGCTGAGTCCACAGAGAACTTTCCCGTCGCCTACTTTTTCACGAATAGACTCTATTTGTTGTTTTAAGAAGTGCTCCATTTTCCATTTTTCGCTAACGCCACAAATGTTTTTTGCAAAGTTACGAAGCATTAAGTAACCCTCTTCTGAGTGCTGTACCTCTGGATGGAACTGCATTGCATAAACGCGTTTTTCATCATTTGCAATCGCTGCATACGGAGAGTTGTCTGAAGTTGCAATCACTTTAAAACCTTCAGGAAGTGTCTCAACTCTATCAGAGTGGCTCATCCAAACAATACGGTTGTTATCACAATCTTTAAAAAGAGGAGAGACATTATCAGGGTAGCCGACAATATTAAGCTCTGCTTTTCCATACTCATGGTGATCAGAGCGGATAACACTCCCACCAAAATCTACAGCAATTCTCTGCATTCCATAACAGATACCAAGAACCGGAATACCCATAGAGTATACCCCTTGGTCTACTTCATAAGCATCTTTGTTATAAACAGATGAAGGACCACCTGAGAGAATGATACCTTTAGGGTTTTTTGCTTGAATATCTTCTACTTTTGTATGGTAAGGAAGAATTTCACAGTAGATTTTATCTTCACGAAGACGACGCGCGATAAGTTGTGTGTATTGAGAACCAAAATCGAGGACGATAATGCTAACATTTGTCATTTGAAATGCCTTTTGAAATATAATAATTAATGAGGAAGGATACTATAAATTAGATTAATGTTTGATTTAAACGCAGCCTTTGACTGCGTTTAAGATATGTAGAATTTAATATAAACCCATTATTTCGAATTGAACATACCAGATAATGATAGAGATAATATACCCTACCAAAATAGTCCAGGCATGTTTCATATGCGCACCAAATGTGTAGATACCACGAAGTTTACCCATCACACCGACACCTGCAGCAGAACCAAAACTAATAAGACTCCCACCGATACCTGCTGTCATAGTAACAAGCATCCACTGATCTATACCCATAGATGGAGATGATTTTAAAATGGCACTCATAACAGGTACGTTGTCAACAATAGCAGAGAGGAAACCTACTCCAACATTCGCTGCTGTTGAGCCGACCATAGCATAGAGGTCGTGTACATACTCTAAGAAACCCAAGAAGTGCAGTGCACCCACTGCTGAGAGGATACCAAAGAAGAAAAGAAGTGTATCATTCTCTACCTTTTGCATATTCACATAGATATCAAATGAATCTTCACTATGTTTGCTGAGTTGGAATGAGTAGAGTTTTAAAATAGCCAGACCGAACATCATACCCCACATAGCCGGGAAGTGAAAGAACTGGTGTCCAAGTACTGCTATAACAATTGTCAAGACACCAAGATATGCCACAACCATACCACCATCACGAACAACCGGCTTTTTCTCAGTTGTAGCATCAAACGGAGGCTCGCCTGAAGGCACAGAGAGACTGAGTAAAAATGCTGTTACACCCCACCCAACAACAGAAGCTGGGAAGAGGTATAAAAAGTCTACAAACTCTCCTTTTCCAGCTGTCCATGCCATCAAAGTCGTAATATCACCAAATGGAGACCATGCACCACCTGCATTTGCAGCAACCACGATATTTATCGCTCCAGGAACCAAAAATGCAATGTTCTTTTTATCAATTGTAAAGAGAACAGTTGAGAGAATAAGTGCAGTCGTCAAGTTGTCTGCAACAGGAGAGATAAAAAATGCTAAAAGACCCGTAAGCCAAAATAACTTCTTGTATGTATAACCCTTAGATACAAGCTTATACTTCATCAAGTCAAATACACCACGCTCTAAGAGCGTCTCTATATATGTCATAGCGACTAATAAGAAGAAGAAAATTTCTGCAATTTCAAGTATCAGTTTTTCCAACTCTTCATGCAATGGCATAGGATCAAGCCCATTGATCGCATAGTAAATACCAATAAGCATAAACATAAATGTACCGGCAAAGAGTGACGGTTTTGCCTTGTTTATCTCATACTTCTCTTCTGTAGCGATAAAATAGTACGCTATTACAAAGACG
>JALUZQ010000023.1 GCA_027011725.1 Sulfurimonas sp.
GATGTTCTACAAATGCAGCGCCCCATTTAAGATATGCCGCGATGATGACTTCACTGTCACTCTGCGTTTGAAAATTAAAATCAAGCTCTTGCCGTAACTCTTTAAAATTATAGATCTCTCCGTTGAATGAGAGCAAAATCTTTTCGTGTCGTAAAGGCTGGTGGCTTCTATGGTGTGTGTCTTGAATGCTGAGACGCTGGTGGGCAAAAAAGAGAGTTCTATTGGCAACAATGCCGCAGTAGTCAGGTCCTCTATGTGTGAGTGTTGCAAGGGCTGCTTTGGCTTTTGCCTCATCATAGTGTCCGAGTATTCCAAAAATTGCACACATTATTTGTAAAACCCTACCGTAATGTCACTTTGCAAATAATCTTCTTCAAAACGTACTTCAGAGACATACAGCTCTTTTGCAATACTCACTAGCCTCTGCTTTGTGAGATAATTATAGGTCTGTGAGGAGTCCTCTCCATAAAGGATGTTGAAAATGAAGCCCTTTCTTGATGCTTTATAGCAGTTTTGTATAAACTGCATTGTTTCAAAAGGGGTAAGAACATTCATCGCACCACTGCATATAATGAAATCACTAAGAGGAGGAGTCTGCTTTGTAAGGTCAAGCTGTATTATCTTTTGTTGTGTTCTTTGCTTTGCAGCGTTGCACATTGTCTGAAGTGCGTCAATGCCAATATATTGCTGAGGCAGTTTTGCATTGTTTTGAAGATAGGTATAAAAATCTCCAAAACCACACCCAGCGTCAATGAGTGTATAGCTATTAAGCTTCTTAGGCAGAAGCTGTGCAATGGTCTCAAAGCGAATCTGTTGGTGGGCAGCACTCAGCCAACAGACACCTTCTGGAGTATAGCCATGCTTTTTTATGGCACTGTTGTAAAAAGTTTCACTATCGATGCGCGGCATAAGACTCCCTCTTTTTGTAAGGGTATTATATAATAAAATTGAGTGGGATTGAAAAGTGTTCGGAAGGGAAAGTTACAACAGAGCCGGAGAAATCTCCACGCTTTGTTGTGCTAAAAAAACTCTTTAGAAAAAAGAGACTAGATAACTAAGTCTAAAATACGAGCAGCTGCTTTATGTTCATCTTCTGAGACAACAGAGTCATCTGTTGAGAGCTCTTTTGTGATATTTGCAAGAACGTAAATGAGTGTTCCTACAATCTCAGTCAGTTTCTCTTCTAGCGCTGCTTCAACAGTGTACATTGGAGGAAGACCTTCCATATGTGCAAGAACATCTTTAAGGTTAAGCTCCTCTTCGAGTGCTGTAAATTTTTGCATCGACTCACGAAAAGCTTTTGTGAGTGGAAGATCGCTCAGCCAAATGACATCACGTCCATTGTACTTAGCATTCGCTTGTCCTGCTATAAGTAGGTCATTGAATTTTGCATCTACAATGTCACTTAGTTCTTTGATCTTATTCTTATGGATTTTTAATCCCGCTGCTTTTTTATAGAGATTTTCTATATTATGTATTCCTGTTACTGCCATGTTAGACTCCTTAATTTTTATTAGCAGAATTGTAGAACAAATGGCAAGAAAGTTTTGCAACTTGGGTAGCATAGGTAAAATTTCTTATTTGAAGATTGGTATAATAAGACAAAGGAAAAAGAGTATGAGAATAGCAATCGTTGGACTTGGTGGTGTAGGTGGATATTTGGCTGCGATGTTTGCAAAGAGCGGCTTGGATGTTGTTGGTTTTGGACGAGGAGAGCATCTGCTGGCAATTCAAGAGCATGGAATAACAGTAGTAGAAGATGAAACACAGTGGAGTGTTCCTCTAAACGCAGTGGAGTTAAACGCAGCGCAGGGGCATTTTGATGTGGTCTTTTTTTGTGTCAAAAGCTATGATTTGGATGAGGCATATGCAAAAATAGCCCATACCATAGATGAAAACTCCATTTTACTCTCATTTTCAAACGGTGTGGACAATGCACAGCGACTCAAAAAGCTCTCAAACGCAGTAGTGCTTGAGGGCTGCGTTTACATTCTCTCTCATATTCAAAAAGCGGGTATCATCCGTAAAAAAGGGAAGGTCTTTGCCGCAGTATTTGGCGGAGATGATACAAACGCAGTACAAAAGGTAGCAGATCTTTTTGAAAAAGCACAGCTGCGCTACAAAACACCGAGTGACATTAAAACTGCCATTTGGAAGAAGTATATATTTATCGCTGCGTTTGCAACACTTACCTCTTACTACGATACAAGCATAGGCGATATCTATGAACATCACTATGATGAGGCAAAAGCACTGTTAGAAGAGATAGCTGCGTTTGCAAAAGAGCAAGAGGGCATAAACATAGATGCTGAGGTACAAAAAGCACTTGATACCGCTGCAAAAGTACCCTATGACTCCTCGACATCTATGCACCTTGATTTTCAAAATGGTAAAAAAGTAGAGCTTGAGAGTTTGAGTGGATATGTGAAAAAGCCATTGATGCTGAAGTTTTACAAGGCACTCAAAGAGCGTGTACAAGTTTAAAGATTTTGTGCGATAATTTGGCACTTAACAAAATAGAGGAAGAGTTGATGAATGAAAAGAGAATTGTATTAGGCGGTGGATGTTTTTGGTGTATAGAGGCAGTTTACAGAAACGTAAAAGGTGTACTCTCTGCCGTGAGCGGCTACGCTGGAGGTGCGCGTCCAAATCCAAGCTATGAGAATGTCTGTTCAGGGGCTACAGGACATGCTGAGGTGGTAGATATACACTATGACGCGGATGTAATATCTTTAGATGATATTTTAGATATCTTCTTTGAGGTACATAACCCAACAACACTGAATGCTCAAGGTGCGGACAAAGGGACGCAATACCGCTCAGTTATCTACTACGGTGATGAAGATGAAAAGCGAACTATAGACGCTTCTATAGCAAAGCATCAAAAAGATTTTGCAGATAAAATAGTGACGGAGGTTTCACCTCTTCCAGAGGTCTATCCGGCTGAGAGTTACCATCAAAATTATTATAATTTAAATGCTTCACAAGGGTATTGTCAAGTGGTCATCGCACCAAAATTGCAAAAATTTATGACGAAATTTCCAGAAAAGTTAGCATAAATGTGCTAAACTATCTCACTTAAGATATTAATTAATAGTGAGGTAGTTATGCAAAAAATATATGAATTAGCTATAGTCGGAGCCGGTCCTGCGGGGATTGCAACGGCAATTGAGAGTTACCTGCAAGGCATCCGCGATATTGTTCTGCTCGAAAAAGATACAAATCATAACTCCACAATACGAAAATACTACAAAGATAACAAACGAGTTGACCTAGAATGGAAAGGACAAAAAGTGGATTTGTATGGAAAAATCCACTTTGTCGATGGTACAAAAGAGACGACGCTTGATCTCTTTGATGAACTCTTAGAGCATCACGACATAGAGCTGCGCACCCAAGTTGAAGTAGCTTCAATAGAGAAAAAAGATGGCTACTTTGAGGTGCATATGGCAGGAGATAGCATTAAAGCAAAATATGTTGTCGTTACTATTGGCCGTATGGGAAAACCAAATAAACCAAGTTACAAGATCCCTCCTGCTATCCGTAAAAAGGTCAATTATACGCCTGATGAGTGCACAGGCGGGGAAAAGATTCTTGTTGTAGGCGGTGGAGACAGTGCAGTAGAGTATGCGGTGGATCTGAGCGAGAAAAATGATGTCTCTATCTGTTACAGACGACAGACATTTCGCCGTGCAAACCCTACAAATCAAGCAAATATTGCCAATGCCATCGCACACAAGGAAGTTCGTCCAATTTTAGGTGTGAACATTGACGGGCTTGAAGCAACAGAAGAGGGCAAGGTAAAAGTACTCTTTTCTGAAATAGAACCCGAAGTGTATGACAGGGTGATCTATGCCATAGGTGGCACAACACCAAGTTCATTTTTGGCAAGTTCAGGCATAGAGGAGAAAGATGGCAAGCCTGTACACGATGAGCATTATGAAACAAATGTCAAAGGACTTTTTGTCGCGGGAGATATTACTCAGGAGAGTGGTGGAAGCATTGCACTTGGGCTTAATCATGGTCATGACATCGCTTCGTATATAAAAGAGCAGGAAAAAGAGGCTAAA
>JALUZQ010000024.1 GCA_027011725.1 Sulfurimonas sp.
ATCTGCCAAGCTGCTGTGACTGCGTTTGACCTCTACTTGAGAGTCCTATATCGATGTGACCATTGTACTTTTTATGGTACTTTTCATCTACTTCGGTGTGACGAACAAGGGTTATTTTCATACCAAACCTACAATGATGCAGTTTAAGAGAATAAGTTCGATTATTTCTATGCTAAACCCGTAAATATCGCCCGTAAATCCGCCATAACGTTTCATAAAGAATGATTTTATAACAAACAGAGTCACAAACGCAGCGACAAAGAGCAGCCATGCATCAAAGAGATAAACAACAAACAAAGAGTACCCAAACGCAGTGAGTAGCTGCGTTTGAGTGAGTTCTTCTTTTGCCAACGTGCTCATTCCGTTTGGAGAAACATAGGGGTATTTGAAAATCGCAAAGACTATAACAAGACGTGAAAGTAGCATTACGACGGGTAAGAGATAAAAAGCGTCCAAAGCCATTAGAGAAGAAGCTTTTAAAATGAGAAACACAGCACCAAAACTCATACCCATTCCACCATTGTGAGGATCTTTCATCACTTCAAGTGCGCGCTCTTTTGGTACAAAAAGTCCATCAATGGTATCGCTCAAACCATCAAGATGCAGTGCCCCTGTTAGTAGTACCCACAAAGAAAAGATGATAACCGCTAAGTGAAAATGTGGAAAATAGGGAGAGAGTAGTGTATAGAAGCCAAACAGCAGCAGACCCAACAAAAGACCAACAAGAGGATAGAACATCACTGCATAGCCGTTAATGCCCTTATAAAAATCATGCACCTTAAAAAAAGGCACAATGCTGAGCATTGAAACCGCTAATGCAAACCCGTCAAATATCTTTTTCATTTTATTTGTGTAGCAATGCCCGCTACAACATGGTACACTGCATCACACTCTCCAGCCACAAACTGCGCAAGACGACCGTTAATGTCAACAAACTCACGTGCGAGTCTATTCTCAGGAATGACACCGCAACTCACATCGTTAATAACAAAGACAACATCTTGCCTTAGCTGCATAACCAAAGAGAGTTCTGCGAGCATATCGTCGTATGACTTTTCATGATAAAGCATATTGTTTATCCACATACTCAAGCACTCCACCAAAACAGCACCTTCTTGGAGTTCTATTTTTTCCTTCAGATTGAGAGCCTCTTCAACTGTAATGAATCTATTTTCTCTCATCTTTTTATGTTCGTCTATCTTTTGTTGCATCTCATTATCAATGAACTCTGTCGTTGCAAGATAGACAGGTTTGTGTTTTGTATGTTGCTGGATGTACTCTTCGGCATTACGGGATTTTCCGCTCTTAATGCCACCTATAAATAATGTTTTCATACTCAAATTATAGCAACAATAAACCTTTTTTAGGTATTATAAAACAAAATTAGACCACGAGGAAAATAATGTTAAGTTTTGCTACATTTTTTCAACTTCTAAAAGAGTCCTTTCGTGACCTTTTACCTATTGTTTTAGTCATTATGTTCTTCCAGCTTGCCATTATTCAAAGCGTACCGCCAAACTGGCTTAGCACTGCCATAGGGCTTGCCATCGTCGGTGTTGGGCTTGCTGTTTTTCTACTTGGGCTTGAGGTCGGAGTATTTCCTGTAGGCGAAGGTCTTGCAAGTGATTTTGCTCACAAAGGCTCTACCTTTTGGATCATCGTCTTTGGTTTTATGGTGGGTTTTGGAACGACCATCGCCGAACCTGCCCTTATAGTTATAGCCGATAAAGCAGCAGGTATCAGTGAAGGCCGCATTGATGCCGATGTACTGAGGACTGTCGTTGCGTTTAGTGTTGGTTTTGCCATAGTTTTAGGGGTCTATCGCATCATTAAAGGGCACCCAATCCACTACTACATCATTAGTGGGTACATTATGGTTGTCGCTGCCACTGCGTTTGCTCCGCGTGAAATCGTCGGACTCGCGTATGACCTCGGCGGAGTAACTACCTCAACGGTGACTGTTCCACTTGTAGCTGCACTTGGCATTGGTCTTGCTTCCACTATCAAAGGACGAAACCCTGTTCTTGATGGTTTTGGGCTAATTGCTTTTGCCTCACTTACACCGATGATATTTGTACAGTTTTACGGAATTGCGGTTTATGAACTTATAGACCCAGATGTGAGCATTGTCCCTCAGATCATCAAAGAGATTGAGGTGGTAGAGCCTTCATTTGACCTACTCTCCATTCTCAAAGGTCTGCTTGGCGTCATCAGTGATGTTTTACCTATTTTAGGTGTTATTCTCTTTTTTCAGTATATCATTCTAAAAAAACCCATAGAGAATCTTAAAAATGTCATCATCGGTTTTGGACTTGTAATCATCGGGCTTGATGCTTTCATCATCGGTCTTGAGATGGGGCTTTTCAGCGTTGGTGAGACGATGGCTTTTGAGCTTACACGTTATGATAACAACTTTGTTATCTATGCCTTTGGCTTTCTCATAGGTTTTTCTACAACCATGGCAGAGCCTTCACTTACGGCCATTGCAAGAAAAGCAAAAGAGATCAGTGACGGAAAAATCAACGACTTCGTTCTACGTGTTTTTGTGGCTCTTGGCGTTGCCATCGGTATCTCTCTTGGAGCCTACCGTATCGTTGTCGGAGGTGAGATAGTTTACTACATTATGGCGGGTTATCTTTTTGTGATAGTACTGACATTCATTGCACCAAAGTACATCGTCCCTATCGCTTATGACAGCGGAGGGGTGACGACTTCAACTGTCACTGTTCCTCTTGTTGCTGCCATTGGACTTGGACTTGCAACCAACATCGCAGGGCGTGACCCACTCATAGACGGGTTTGGGCTTATTGCCTTTGCTTCACTTTTTCCTATGATAACCGTCATGATGTATGGCGTCATCACAGAGAAAATGGGTGTCAAAGGCGAGCAGGAGAAAGAGGAGATGCACATCAATGAGCTGCGTCACGCACTTGAAGATGCAAACGATATGAGCCTCTCAACTATCAACATTCATGGTACCAAACAGCGTCACTCTTACGCTATGGCATTCTCTGCCGTGCATGTCATTGTTCCAAAAGAGAAACAAGAGAGTGCTCTGCTTGCCGCAAAAGATGCAGGTGCAACGGGTGTGACCATAACAGAAGCAAGAGGGATGGGAATAGATGAGATACCTCAGCTCTACAACAGACTCCAAAGTTCCCCTGAGAGTGTAGATATGATGTTCATCACCAAAACATCAAATGTCGAGGCTATCATTCAAAACATCATTAAAGAGCTTGGAATTATTGAGGGAGAAAGAGGCATAGCCTTCTCGCATCCTATTACAAACCTCAAAGGATTAACCCTCACACAAGATAGGTTATAGAGAACTACTTCTTTCTTTTACGGAGTTTTCTTTTGAGCTTCTCTATCTTATTCATTTCATGCTCTTCAAGCGAGATGTTGATGTGATCTACCTCTTCGCCTATTTTCACACTCAGCATCTCTGACTTTCTCATTGCAAGAATTTGGGAGGAAAAAATACTTCTGTGCCCCGATATCAAAAAGCTAATGACTGCCGCAAGTGCTGCATAGTGCGCGATATCTATACCAAAAAGCTCTACCGCCATAATAGTCGAAGCGATGGGCGTGTTGGTAGTAGCCGCAACAACGCTCACAAAACCAAGCGCTGCAAAAAGAGTAATATGCTCAGGGGAGATTATGGAGCCAAAAAAGTTCCCGCTTGTCGCTCCAATGTAAAAAATAGGCGTAATAACCCCACCGCTTCCGCCTGCACCCAAAGAGAGCGCTGTAAAAATGGTCTTAAGTACAAAAGTGTACCAGTGTATATCTGCATAATCAGCGGGGTTTTTACTTAACGCATCCGCAATTGTTCCAAGTCCTAAACCGATGTAGTCCTGACCAAACGCAATAGTCAAAGCTACGATAAGTGATCCCCCTACAAAAGCCTTAATATAAGTGCTTATTTTAATCTTTTTTATAAAACTATGCGTATGTGAAATGACCGTAATGACAAAGTCAGAGATAAAACCAAAAAAGAGTCCAGCCAAAACAACCTGCAAAATCAGTACAATATTTAAACCAATATTCTGTGTAG
>JALUZQ010000025.1 GCA_027011725.1 Sulfurimonas sp.
CGCTAAACGCAGCGGGTGACATTATTGAACAACTACCACATTTTGAAAAAGTGACAAAAACACTCACACTATAATAGGAACAAAAGATATGAAAATAGCAATTATGGGAGCTATGCCTGAAGAGGTGGCACCGATTTTAGAGCGTCTTGATGATGTTGAAGAGGTAAACTATGCAAAAAACAGATACTACAAAGCAAAATATAAAAATGTAGATGTTGTTGTCGCTTATTCCAAAATAGGAAAAGTCTTTTCAACGCTTACCGCTACTACAATGTTGGAGCTTTTTGCCTGTGATGTTTTACTCTTTACAGGTGTTGCCGGAGCCGTGAATTCTGAGTTAAAAATAGGGGACTTGGTTGTTGCTAACAAGCTTGCACAACATGACTTGGATATTACTATATTTGGTCATCCTCATGGATATGTACCTGAAGGCAGTGTCTATGTAGAAGCAGACAAAGACTTGATAGCACTCAGCAAAATGGTTGCTTCTGAGATGGGTGTCAGTATCAAAGAGGGGATTATAGCCACTGGTGATCAGTTCATCGCCTCTGAAGAGAGAAAAAACTTTATAGCTGAGACCTTTCAAGCAGATGCTTTGGAGATGGAGGGGGCAAGTGTTGCAGTTGTGTGTGATGCTTTGGGTGTACCTTTTTTCATTTTGCGTTCTATTAGTGATTCAGCAGATATGGATGCAGGTTTTAATTTTGAGGAGTTTGTTGAGAGCTCTGCAAAAGTGAGTGCAGAATTTTTGATGAAAATGGTTGATAGGTTAGCAAGCATATAATGGGCGTAAAACTTTCTAAAAAGATTATGTCAAAGCTTGGTAAAACAAATGCTGAGTTTGAACTTATAGAAGAGGGTGATAAGATACTTGTCGGTTTGAGCGGTGGAAAAGACTCGCTGACAATGATACACGCCATGAAAGAGCAACAACGCCGTGCTCCATTTAAGTTTGAGTTTTTAGCAGTGACCATCAGTTATGGTATGGGTGAGAATTTTGAAAAACTTGCCGCACATTGTAAGGAGCATGATATTCCTCATGTGGTGCATGAAACACAGACTTATGAGCTTGCAAAAGAGAAGATACGAAAAAACTCCTCATATTGTAGTTTTTTCTCTCGTATGCGACGAGGGTATCTTTATTCTGCAGCAAAAGAGCATGGGTGTAATAAAGTAGCATTGGGACATCATATGGACGATGCAGCAGAGAGCTTTTTTATGAACTTTATCTATAATGGTCAGATGCGAAGTCTAGCTCCAAAATATAGAGCAGAAAACGGGCTTATAGTTATTCGTCCACTAATACAAATGCGTGAACGCCAACTTACTGCGTTTGTAAAAGACAACGGTATTGAAGCTATAGGTGATGAAGCGTGTCCTGCTATGCGTTTTGATGTGAAAATGCCTCATGCAAGAGCCAATACAAAAGAGATGCTTGCAAAGATGGAGCAAGATTTTCCTCAACTCTTTACTTCACTAAACGCAGCCTTTAAAAATATCTCAGTCGAGAGTTTTTTTGATAAAGAGAAATTCTCTTTATAACGCTTCATCCTCATAAACGACCGCGGTGCCTGCAAGCAGATCATGCAAAGCGCGTTTATCTTTTCGAAATGCAACCATCAAAAAGCCTAGAAAGAAAAACATAGAGAGTATATAGCCGAGTGAGCGGGTAATTGCCTGTTTATTTGTAATATCTTCAAATGTTTTGGCATCTACTATTTTAATATGGACGAATTTTTTCCCTGGTGTTGCGCCACGCCAATTATCCCAAAAAAGTATAGTAGCGATCAGGACAGAGAATTCAAAAACAAGTTCCCACTTGAAAGAGGTATGGGGCTGATTGTCGAGTGCATGGGGGTTACCGCTTATTGCCATCTGTATATTTTGTTGGTACTGTGCAAAGTCAAACCATTGACCACCACTGATAAAATAAATGAGAATTCCTAAAGGAAGAGCGAGAAAGAGGGTGTCTAAAAATGAAGCGATAAAGCGGATCCAAAAACCCGCATATCGCACTTCATTAGACATGGTAGTTTGGTGCTTCTTGTGTAATGATTACGTCGTGAACGTGAGACTCTTTTAGTCCTGCTGATGTGATCTCAACAAACTCTGATTTATCCCAGAATGCTTCGATGCTTTCGCTTCCACAGTAACCCATAGATGAACGAAGACCACCCATCATTTGATGCACAATTCCCGCGATTGAACCACGGAACGGAACACGTCCTTCAATTCCCTCTGGTACGAGTTTGTCTGCAGCTGTACCTTCTTGAAAATATCTGTCGTTTGAACCTTTTTGCATCGCCCCGATAGAGCCCATACCACGGTATGATTTGTACTGACGACCTTGGAACATAATAGTCTCACCAGGAGACTCTTCTGTACCTGCAAGCAGTGAACCTGCCATAACACAGCTTGCACCTACTGCTAATGCTTTTGCAATGTCTCCAGAGTATTTGATACCACCATCAGCGATAACAGGCACACCATGTTTACGAGCAGCTCCGGCACACTCATCAATAGCAGAGATCTGTGGAACACCAACACCTGCAACAATACGAGTCGTACAGATAGAACCTGGCCCGATACCAACCTTAACAGCATCTACTCCAGCTTCGATGAGTGCTTCTGTAGCTTCAGCAGTAGCAATGTTTCCAGCAATGACATCAACTTCGAGTGTCTCTTTGATTTTTCTAACAGTATCTAAAATACCTTTAGAGTGTCCATGTGCAGAGTCAAGTACAAGGACATCAGCACCTGCATCTACAAGTGCTTTGGCTCTGTCCATTTGACCAACACCGATAGCCGCACCAACTACAAGACGACCAAAGTCATCTTTGTTAGAATCTGGATACTCAATGCGTTTTTTGATATCTTTAATGGTTACTAAACCTTTTAGGAATCCATCTTCATCTATAATAGGAAGCTTTTCGATTTTATTTTTGTGCATAATATCAGCTGCATCATCAAGACTAATGCCTTTTTCAGCAGTTACAAGTGGCATTTTCGTCATTACTTCATCTGCACGTTTACGCATATCTTTTTCAAAACGCATATCACGGTTTGTTAAAATACCAAGGAGTTTGTTATGCCCATCAACAACAGGTACACCAGAGATCTTGAACTCTTTCATAAGTGCTTCAGCATCTGCAAGCGTTGCATCCGGGTGAACATAGATAGGGTCTATGATAATGCCACTTTCAGATTTTTTTACTTTTTTGACTTGTTTACACTGTGTGTCGATATCCATATTTTTATGAATTATACCGATACCGCCAAGTCTAGCCATTGCAATAGCTGCGCGGTACTCTGTTACAGTGTCCATAGCTGCAGAGACCATAGGAATTTTTAGGCTGATGTTGCGAGTGAGCTTTGTTTCAAGAGAGACCTCTTTTGGTAAAACTTCGGAGTATTGTGGTACTAAAAGTACATCTTCAAATGTGAGGGCGCGTTTACGAATTCTCATGCTTATCCTTTGCAGTATAGAAAGTGTTTAAAATTTTTGGATTATACCTTTATTGTGCTAAAAAAGAGGTAAAATCCAAAAACATGAATTGAGATAAGAAAATTATAATGATGACAAGAATGAATGGAAAGAGGTGACTTTTAAATACCCATGGCTGAATACCGAAAAATACTTGATTCACACCGCGAAATCCAAGCCAAAGTCCTAAAAATGCTTTGATGGAGAGAGCGATTTGAAAAGTCGAGAGCCCATCAGGTCCTATTTCCCCAAAAACCTGTGTAAAGAGATAACTTCCCGTCACAACGGCTACTATAAGCGCTTTTGGTACTACTTTTCGCACATGTATCATGATGGCTTCACGCGCTTTTTTATGTTCTTCTTCTGATAATGACTGCTTCATTTTCATCATAAAAAGGTTGTCTGTAAAAAGAAAACCTCCATAGATAAAAACCGAAAAGATATGAATGGTATGTATGATTGTATAAAGCACTATTTATCTTTTTTTTGAGCTTTTCTAAAAAGATGGTAGTTTTCAGCTTCAAGCATATCTTCTACATATCCTGCAACACATTTTGTAC